>JASFNS010000282.1:0-3925 GCA_050116915.1 Thiogranum sp.
ATGGTGCGCCGCGTGGTGCTGTGTTCTGGCAAGGTGTTTTTCGACCTGCTGGCGGCGCGGCGTGAAGGTGATATCGCCGACATCGCCATCGTGCGCGTGGAACAGCTTTATCCCTTTCCGCGGCAGTGTCTGAGGGAGCTGCTGAATCAGTACGTGAACGCGCGGGAAATTGTCTGGTGTCAGGAAGAGCCGCGCAACCAGGGCGCCTGGTACCAGATTCAGCACCATTTGCGGGCGCTCAAGGACGCCGGCCAGTCGCTGGGCTATGCGGGCCGGCCGCCCTCGGCCTCGCCGGCCTGTGGCTATCCGCGCTTGCACCAGCTGCAACAGCAAGCGCTCGTCGATACGGCACTGTCCGGGAGTCCGGTGGATGATCCTGGCGAACGACTCGACGACATCGACACTCACTTCAGCGGCTGAAGTCATCGCTGCCATCATGCTCGGCGTGGCTTGTCAAACGATGGCGCACTGACTAGGCTGACGGTAGCCCCGGGCGGGCGATGCAGACGATATTCGATGCTCGACGGTCACTATTATGGAAAACACGGCGTTACGCGGCATATTGTTTGATCTCGACGGCGTCATCTATCTCGGCGACGACATGATCCCGGGGGCGGGCGATACGCTCGACTGGGTCCGGTCGCAAAACATACCCCACCTGTTCGTAACCAATACAACGTCAAGGCCGCGGGAGGCGCTTTCCGGCAAGCTGGCGGCCATGGGCATCGGCGTCGACCCGGACGACATTCTCAGCCCACCGCTTGCCGCCGCCAACTGGTTGCAGGCCAATACCGCCGCGCCCGCCGCACTTTATGTGCCCGATGCGACGCGGGTTGAGTTCGAGCACTTGCGGTTGTGGGCCGGTGATCCGGCCGAGACAGTGGGCGCGGTGGTGCTTGGCGACCTCGGCGAGCGCTGGGATTTTGCGCGCCTCAACCAGGCGTTTCTGCTGTTGATGCAGCAGTCCGCACCGCCCCTGGTGGCGTTGGGCATGACGCGCTTCTGGAGGGCCGCGGACGGACTGCGACTGGATGCGGGGCCGTTTGTCGCGGCGCTCGAGTATGCCACCGGCCGGTCTGCGGTGGTAATGGGCAAGCCCGCGGAGGCTTTCTTTCACAGCGGCGCCGACATCCTGGGTATCGGTGCCGCGCAACTTCTCATGATCGGCGACGATATTCGCGGTGACGTGAATGGTGCGCAGAAAGCCGGGTTGAAAGCAGCGTTGGTAAAAACCGGCAAGTTCCGTCCCCAGGACCTCGAAAGCGGGCATCCGCCAGACGCTGTACTGGCGTCGATCGCGGATTTGCCCCGGTGGTGGGAAGCGCAGCTCCCTGCCTAGCGTGGCGTAAGCCGGGGCACGCGATCTTACCGCCAGCCGCGGCGGTTCCGCGGGATTCGTATGCGACAGTCATACACGGGTATCCGGCAAACTTCGAACTGCGGGCCGACTGAAGGCGGCCGAATTCCGAAGAGGGCATTTATCGGCTGGCGACTGCCTGGCGCCTGGACGGCAGGCGTTTTACGCAGCTGAGGTTGCATTGGGCAATGGCGCTTTCAACCACGTCAATGGCCTTGGGGCGCGGAAAGGTAACGCGCCAGGCAAGCGCAACGGTACGGCTCGGTACCTTCCCGGAAAACCGGCGTATGGCGAGCAGGCGTTGCGAGTAGCGATCGACGCCCGCCGCCGTGCAGGGGAGCACGGTGACGCCGAGTCCCGATACCACCATGTGACGAATGGTTTCCAGCGAGCTGCCCTCTATGGTGTGTTCCAGCTCGCCCTCGCGGCCCGGTTTCGGGACGCAGGCGGGGCAGGCTTCGAGGACGTGGTCGCGGAAACAGTGGCCGGCACCCAGCAACAGTACTGTTTCATTCTCGAGCTGCGCGGCCTTGATGGTCTTGCGCTGCGTGAGCGGGTGGGATGAGGGCATCACGATGACGAACGGTTCTTTGTACAGCGGCAGCGTCAACAGGCCCTTTTCGGTGAACGGCAGGGCGATGATGATGGCGTCCAGCTCGCCCAGCTTGAGCTTGTCGGTCAATACCGACGTGTAGTTCTCCTCGATGAACAGCGGCATCTTCGATGCCTGCTTGCGCAGCACGGGTATCAGCTCGGGAAACAGGTACGGTCCGATGGTGTGGATGGCGCCGATTCGCAGCGGCCCGACCAGCTGGTCCTTGCCCTGGTGGGCGATTTGCTTGACGCCCGCGGCGGCCTCCAGGGCTCGCTGCGCCTGTTCCACGACATGCTCGCCGATCGGCGTGACCGTGACATCGCTGGCGCGGCGTTCGAAAAGCTGAACACCCAGTTCATCTTCCAGCTTCTTGATCGCGATACTCAGTGTGGGCTGGCTGACGAAGCACGCCTTCGCCGCCTTGCCGAAGTGTCGTTCACGCGCGACGGCAACGATATAGCGCAACTCAGTGAGTGTCATGTCTGCACCGGCAATAGCGTATGGCAATACGTTAATGTACGAACATCAGTTGTTTTAATTATGCCCATTGGCTCTCTATGGCTGTCAAGCGCTGCGCGTCTGTTTCTGGCCGCCTTGCGGGCCCTGAAACCCCGCGACGATCGATTGCCGCTATCGCCCGTATTGGCCAATCAAACGGACGACATGGGTCGGCACGGCTCGGCTCTCGATGCTGTATCCGGGAATGCAGCGTGTCCGGAAAGCGGTACCAACATTTCGTGGCCGGTCTACACTCGCAGCAGCCGCAACGTCAGGGTGTCCACTGCTGAAAGCGGGACCTTGTCAGTCAGGATCAGGTTAAAGGGTGCCTTTTCAGCGGACGCGGGAGAAAATCAAGCACTGAACCCCGGTTGTCGCCGCGATAGCAAACGGCGCTGCCGCGGCCGGACCAGCCTGTCCGGTTTCCCGCCGGGGAGTCAGCTGTGATCCTGCTTGACAGCCTCGAGCGACGTCGGCTGTATACTGTCCTGTATCAGGCGCGTGGTCGATACCGGCGGCACCAGGCGAATACCTTCGGCGGCAAAGCGCCGCATGATGGCCATATTCACCTGCTCGTCAAACGCCAGGGACTCCCAGCGTTTCGGCGGGTGATACCAGTAGGAAACCAGTATGTTCAGTGAGTCGGGATTGAACTCGTCGAAGAAGATGCGCGGCGGCAGTTCCGGCTGCATCCCCTGGTGGTTGTCCAGAATCTCCCGCAGTATTTCCAGCGCCCGCTCGACTTTTTCCGGCGGCGTATCGTAGGCCAGGCGCAAGCGGGTTTGCCGGCGGATAAATTGCCTTCGGCCTATATTTTCGATATCGGCGCTCGCCATCTTTTCGTTGGGGATAGTTGTAAGCGCACCGGTAAGCATGCGGATCTTGGTGGACCGCAGGCCGATCTGTTCGACGAAACCGTCGTGGCCCTGGACGACGATACGTTCTCCCGGCTTGTAGGGCTGGTCCATGAAGATCATCAGGCTGCCCAACAGGTTTTTCAGCGAATCCTGGGCGGCCAGCGCGATGGCCAGACCGCCGACACCGACACCGGCAAGCACGCCGACCAGTGGAATGCCGATCTGGTTGGCGCCGTAAAAGATCATGGTGATGCCCAGTACGATACCGACGATCCGTGCGCTCAGGCGCAGCAGCTGGGCATCAAGACTGTCGTCTGCGATTCTGGGTGACAACAGGATAAGTTCGGCCGCCAGCAGGGAACCCACCCAGGCCGCCCAGGTTGCACACAGGTAAGCGATCACCCCGGTGACCAGGTTCACACCTCTCGCCATGGTGCCGATGAAGTTGATCTGCTCGGTCGACAGGTACGCAATGGGTTGCATGGATACAATGATCGCCACCGGCAGGGCCAGTTGCTGCAGGTACTTGTATGCCAGCTTGTCCGTCGTTCGCCGGTACGCCAGCCGGTGGACCAGCTTCACCAGACCCACAAAGACCAGGAGCACCAGCGCGAAACC
>JASFNS010000283.1:0-3888 GCA_050116915.1 Thiogranum sp.
GACACAGGCGGTGCGACCCGTCAGCGTCTATCTCCAGGTTGACAGTATCCGTATCCCCGAACAGGTTGTGCATGTCGCCGAGTATTTCCTGGTAGGCACCGACCATGAAAAATCCCAGCAGATAGATCTCGTCGGGGTCGACACTGTGCAAGGGCAGGCTGTTCTCTATACCCTCGCCACTGACATAAGCGTCAATACGCCCATCCGAGTCGCAGGTCAGGTCTTCGATGCGGGCCCGCCGGTCGGGCTCCTGGTCGAGACGCTGCAGGGGCACAATGGGGAAGATCTGATCAATCGCCCAGACATCGGGCAGCGACTGAAAAATGGACAGGTTGCAAAACACCTTGTCGGCGAGTTTCACGTTCAGATCGTCGATGGTGGCGCGGTGCTCGCGATTGGCCGGTTTCAGGAGCGGCTGCAGCCGCTGCAGGATTGCATAGTAGACTTTCTCGCCGAGCGCCCGCTGCGCCAGGCTGACATGCCCCTGGCTGTGCATCTGGTGCAACTCGGCAAGCGCCTGATTGGCTTCGAGGTGGCTTTCCAGAAGCGGTGCGTCATCGATATGCTGATAAAGGGTGTGCAGGCGCTGCAACACATCGGGGGCGTCGGCCTCCGGCGCCGCGAAGTCATCGCCGCCGGGAGCCCGCTCGGTATCGATAATATTGGTGATCAGGAAGGCATGGTGCGCCGTCATGGCACGCCCCGACTCGGTGATCAGGTGCGGGTGGCCCAGCCGGTGTTCGTCGCAGATACGCGCGATACCGCCAACCACGGCATCGGCGTACTGCTCCAGCGTGTAGTTCATGGAACAGAAGCTGCGCGACGCTGTGCCCTCGTAGTCGACGCCCAGCCCGCCACCGACATCCACCACCTGGACGGGTACGCCAAGCGCGTGCAGGTCGGCGAAAAAGCGCCCGGCTTCCTGGACACCCTTGTCGATGTCTTTCAGGTTGGCCAGCTGCGAGCCGAGGTGAAAATGCAGCAGCTGCAGCTGTTCAAGCAGACCGTTGTCTCTCAGGCGCTCGACCATTTGCAGGATCTGCGCCGTGTGCAACCCAAACTTGGATTTATCACCACCGGTGTTCTGCCAGTTGCCGGCGCCGATGGAAGCCAGGCGCGCACGCACGCCGAGCAGCGGTTTCACATCCAGCTCGCGCGCCTGAAGCAGGATCTCTTTGAGCTCCGAGAGTTTCTCCACAACCAGGTAAATGCGCAGCCCGAGGCGTCGTGCGATCAGCGCCAGGCGGATATATTCACGGTCCTTGTAGCCGTTGCAAACAATCACGCCACCGGGCGAGGACAGGCCGAGCACCGCCATCAGTTCCGGCTTGCTGCCGGCTTCCAGGCCGACACGCTCACCGCCGTGCTCGAAGATCTCCTTAACCACACTGAACTGCTGGTTGACCTTGATCGGATAGACGGCGGTGTAGGTACCCTGATAATCGCGGCGCTCGCGAGCTTTCGCGAACGCCGCGCAGAGACGGTCCAGCCGGTCGCGTATGATACCGCCGCAACGGACCAGCACCGGCCAACTCAATCCGGACTGGCGTATCTCGACGGCCAGCTCGCACAGATCGACCTCGGCCGGGCGGTCCGCGCCGCCCGGGCGCACAACCAGATGGCCCTGCGGGTTGACGCCGATATAGCCGTCGCTCCAGCCGGAAAGATTGTAGAGCTGGCGGGACCGTTCAATGTTCCAGGGCATAGGCGTCAGAATCCAATTGGGGCCGGCGTGAATTTTCTATATACTCGCGAATACATGTTCGCAGCGTCATTGTAGAAAAATTTGTCACTAACCCCAATCTATTTCACAGCATGACAGCACCGACTATCAACGACGGCGCGGACTGGTTTACCGAGGTCTGCGAAAAAGGCGGCTCAGCGTTTTCGCTCCGGGTTCGCAAAAAGCTGCACGAAGAGCAGAGCCCATTCCAGCACATCGAAATCTGGGAGACCACTGACTTCGGCAACTTAATGGTTATAGACGGTTTCGTCATGCTGAGCAGTCGTGACAACTACCTCTACCATGAAATGATGTCGCACCCGGCGCTGTTCACACACCCTGATCCCGAACGCGTGGTGATCATCGGCGGCGGCGACTGCGGTACGCTGCGCGAGGTGCTCAAGCACCCCGGGGTGGAACACGTGCTGCAGGTCGATATCGACGAGCGGGTGACGCGCCTGTCGGAAGAGTATTTCCCGGAATTGTGCTCGTCCAACCACGACCCGCGCGCCGAGTTGTATTTCGGCGATGGCATTCAGTGGGTCAAAGATGCCGCGCCCGGCAGCATCGACCTGGTGATTGTCGACAGCACCGATCCCATCGGACCTGCAGAAGGGCTGTTCAGCGAAGCCTTTTACAGGGATTGCCACCGCGCGCTGGGCGAGGCGGGCCTGATTGTCCAGCAGAGCGAGTCGCCGCTACTGCACTACGAGAGCATTATCCAGCCGATGCACAAATCCATGCGCGCGGCGGGATTTTCCGACAGCGTGTCGCTGCAGTTTCCTCAACCGGTGTACCCTTCGGGCTGGTGGACGGCGACCCTTGCGGGCAAGCAGTCGGTGGTCGAATTCCGGCAGGAAGACGCGCGCGCGAAAGCCTTTGCAACGCGCTATTACAATGCCGCCATTCACAACGGGGCACTGGCACAACCGGAGTTTTTCCTCCACGGCCGTACGGACTAGCTGCACCACCTGGCGATGTCGTCGCGGGATTGCTGGACTAACGCGGCACGCTCCTGCTCAGACAGGTAAACGCGTTTGCCGGCATCGTCGAGGCGGTAAATCGCGCCGTACTGCTGATACTGGCGCAGCCGGTCCCTGGCAATCCCGCACTGACGTGTACGCTTGGCCTGTTCCTGTTGCCGTTGTTGCTTCTGCTCGCGGGCCTGCTGGCGCTCGGCCTGATAGGCGTTGAGTAGCTTACGCGTTTTATCCATGCGTTGTTGCGGGTCGTCGACGACCGCCGCCGGTGGCGCATAACTGCGCCCCCCGCCGGCGTCCGGTGACCGGGGACGATCCTCGAAGTGGACCACGCCCTGTTCGTCCACCCAGCGATACACCTCCGCCGGGGCCGTGCCGGCCACGAGCAGCAACAGGAACAACAGGCAGTTTTTCAGGGGATGGCGGCGCATATGGCGGTTATCGTTTGAGACGATCCAGCCTTAAGCGCTGACGCTCGTCAAACAGCCGTTTTACGCCCAGGTGAACCGCGGCGAGAGTCCCGAACCCCGCCCCACCGGTAATCAGAAACATGATCATAATCTGATACTTGACAGCCTCCACCGGTTCTGCGCCCGCAAGGATCTGGCCGGTCATCATGCCCGGCAGACTGACAACCCCGGCGGCGGCCATGGCATTGATAATCGGGATCAGACCGGTGCGGTATACCTGCTGGCGGATGCCCGACAACGCCTCACCGGCGCTGTGCCCGAGTACCAGGCGCGCTTCGATGACTTCACGTTGCTCCCAGGCGCTCTGGGTCAGGCGGTCAAGCGCCAGGGCGATACCGTTCATGGTATTGCCCAGCAACATGCCCAGTAGCGGGATCGCATACTGTGGCTGGTACCAGGGCTGATTACCTACCACGACCACCAGCGCGAACAGCGCGATACTGAACGAGGAAATGAACATCGACAGCACGCCGATGGCGTAACCCGACACGCCGGCGAAACGCCGGTGCTGGCGTGCCATCACCTCGCGACCGGCGACCGCCAGCATCACCAGAGACAGCAAAGCCACCCACAGCAGGCTGGCATGCTCGAACAGCGTTTTCAGCACCAACCCGATCAGCGTCAGCTGGACGGCGGTACGCAGACTCGCCACCACCAGTTGTCGGGCCAGATCCGGGTAAACTCGCCAGGAAAGCAGTGCCAGCGCGACGACCAG
>JASFNS010000284.1:0-3876 GCA_050116915.1 Thiogranum sp.
TCTTTCTTCAGGCTGGCCACATCGCTGGCGTCGATCATCGGGTAATCAGCCGCCGGCACCGGATCCTGCCAGATCAGCGCCTCGCTCGGGGCCTCCGCACCGACGTAGCGGGCACTCGGGCCCATGTCGCGGTGTGTCAGCTTGAACCAGGCACGGGCAAAAGCGTCATTGAACGCATTCGGATCGTTGGCGAATCGCTCGGAGATCTTGCGATAGGCCGGGTCTTCGCGCAGCGACAGGTCGGTGGTCAGCATCACCACCGGATTGCGCTTGCCGGCAATGTGGGCATCCGGAGTCAACTGGTGCAGGGACTCATCCTTGGGAATCCACTGGATGGCACCGGCCGGGCTCTTCGTCTGTACCCATTCAAAGGCCAGCAGGTTCTTCAGGAACACAGTAGTCCACTCGGTAGGCGTTGGCGTCCAGGCGCCCTCGAGACCACTGGTGATGGTGTCTTCGGCATTGCCCTTGCCGCACTTGTTCTTCCAGCCCAGGCCCTGCTGCTCAATCGGGGCAGCGGCCGGCTCGGGGCCGACGCAGTCTGCGGGATTGTGGGCACCGTGGGTCTTGCCCAGGGTGTGACCACCGGCGATCAGCGCGACGGTCTCCTCGTCGTTCATGCCCATGCGGCCAAAGGTGTCGCGGATGTCGTGCGCGGCGGCAACCGGATCACCGTGGTGACCTGTCGGGCCCTCCGGATTCACGTAGATCAGACCCATCTGCACAGCGGCCAGCGGATTTTCGAGATCGCGCTTGCCACTGTAACGCGTGTCATCAGCAAGCCACTTCTTTTCGGTACCCCAGTACACGTTGTCCGCTTCCCAGTCGTCGACACGGCCACCGGCGAACCCGAAGGTCTTGAAACCGGCCTTCTCCAGCGCGACGTTACCGGCCAGCACCATCAGGTCACCCCACGAGACGTTGCGGCCATATTTTTTCTTGACCGGCCACAGCAGGCGGCGAGCCTTGTCGAGATTGGCGTTATCCGGCCAGCTGTTCAGCGGCTCGAAGCGCTGCTGACCGCCATCGGCGCCACCGCGGCCGTCCAGGCTACGGTAGGTACCGGCACTGTGCCAGGCCATGCGGATAAACAGACCGGCATAGGTACCCCAGTCAGCCGGCCACCAGGCCTGGGAGGTGGTCATCTCCTTCGCAATGTCTTCTTTCAGCGCATTGATGTCGACGCTGGCGAAGGCCTTGGCATAATCAAAGTTATCGCCCAGCGGGTTGGATTCGGCGGCATGCGCGCGCAGCGGAGTCAGATCCAGCCGGTTCGGCCACCAGAAGTCGTTGGTTGTTCCTTCCATTTCGGCGTCGGCGCGTACCGCGCCCGTGAACAGCATGGGGGTGGTTGCGACTGCGAATGCTGCGAGTAATGCTACTGATTTACCTGTTTTCATATGCATCTCCATATTTGTGAAAGCGATTGCACATCGCTTTTTCTGCAAATTGAGTGTCACAGATCACCGAACAGAGTGTGCATTATGGCACGCTTTAGAATGATTCTAAGCTACGAACCGATTGATATTTTCAATAAACGCAATCAATAAAACTCATTACGCCTGAGGCCCGGCCAACGGGCCACCGGGTTTCCCTTTGGCCTGGCCGGCCACGAGGCAGTGCTGTCCCAAGAACAACTCCCGCTCCATACGCAGCTGATTGCGGGGAATTTCACGAGTACAACACCCAACTTATCGAACCCGGAAGAGATACGACGAAAACCCTCGAGCGTGTTTGGCGCAGGCGCGGATGCCCATGCAATACACACTTTGCTTGCCCTGCGAGTTGTGACAATCTTTGGAATTGGCTCGAGGACAGCCGATCGGAGCCAGGTTGCGGAACGACTGCTTACAGTGCATTCCCGACCTGCAAAGAAAAAATGTTTACGTCTGGATTGGGTGCTTTTCTGCCCCTTAGCTGCCCCGAATATTAGGGAACGATAAACGGCACCTTCCGACCCTAACCAGAAGTAGCGGACGTCAGTCGCAATGGCCGGAACGTACTGAAGTCGGACATGAAGGGAGGCGGAGGCAAGCCGCCCCTTCGGCAACGCCAAACTCCTGAGGTTCACAAATTCTTAACTTTTCTTGGTCTATGCTCCCTACTACGACGCCGTGTTTTTTGGCGCCCCAGCGCCCAACAAACAAAGAGGAACATACCGTGAATTTGTGCATTCTTTTTATCTTTAATGGGACAACAAATCGCGAATAGGTGTCAGGTCCATCAACAACGACCGCTCCATCACTTTATTCGTTTCTTCGGTTAAGGCATTAAAGAGGCTACATGATGAAACGTTTAGGACAGTTTTTGGCGGCAATGTCTTTGGGGGTGGTAGGTACCGGTATCGCCTTCGGCGCACAACCGACCACGCCGACTGTCGGCTTTGCCAGTAATGACACTGCCGGTTCCGTGAGGTACCTTGAAAAGGGCCAGCCACCGGTCATCATTCATTTCACCGTCGAACAGGCGATGAGTAGACGCGAGGCCCGAGGAGGTCAACATGGACCACCCGGCGGCGGCACGAAAACGAACAACCTCATCTACAACGGTGGCACCAGCGGCATCGGCGTCGAAACTGCGCCGAACATCTACCTGGTCTTCTGGGGTTCGCAGTGGAACAACAACGACCCGAGCGGCGAAGCCGCCATTCTGACTTCATTCCTCGGTGCAGTCGGCGGCAGTCCCTGGCTGAATAGCGTCAGCCAGTATTGTCAGGATGTGGCTCAGGGCACCATCTTCTGCAACGGCTCCGGAACCTCCGCCGGTAACCCGTCAGGCATACTCCTGGGCAGCTGGTATGACACCGGTTCGGCTGCGCCAAGGAGTCCAAAACAGCGTGACCTGGCCGCCGAAGCAGTACGTGCAGCTGAGCATTTCGGTAATAACACTACCGGCAGCAACGACTCGGTGCAATACGTCATCGCCACGGCGTCGGGGTACTATTCCCGTGGCTTTGGCGTTCAATACTGCGCGTGGCACAGCTACACATCGTCGTCTTATGGCAATATCGCCTATACCAACCTGCCGTATATTACCGATGCCGGTCCCAATTGTGGCGCCAACTTCAACGGGCTGGGGGCCAATGCCGGTATCACCATCGTCGAAGGCCATGAGGCTGCCGAGACAATCACCGACCAATTCCCGAGTGGTGGCTGGATTGATTCGTCCGGCTCGGAGAATGGCGATAAGTGTGCCTGGATCTCTAAGGGTCAGGGTGCATCGGCTGACGTGACATTTCCCGACGGCTCAACCTTTCCTGTGCAGTCGTTGTGGAGCAACGCATTCAACAACGATAGCGGTGGTTGCGTGCTTAGCTACCTCTAATAAGTATACTGAAGCCTGCAAGCATCACGGCTCCTTCGGGAGCCATTTTTTTGCTTCCTTATTACTTCCGCTTCTGGCACGAAGCTGCCTTAGTCGATAAAACGCTTAACTTCGGCTTCAGGGTGGTAGTCACCATTCAAAAGGGTTGAAATAGCATTCCCTAAATGACCGCTCTTGGCCGCTTTCGGTCGTCCGGTAGGTGACCGAAGCCCTTAAGAAAAGTCTCGCCGATAAGGGCCATACAAGGAAAGGCCGCCGGGACTCCTACGCGGTATCACCGGATATGTCGGCCCGATCAGGCAACTGAGCCGCAACGACCTGAGTTAGACAGCCTTCGGGATTCGCTGTGGACGGGCTCCGATGCAGTTCTTTGCGGTGGTTTCTATAGGGAGAGCGCATTTAGCGCCCCCAGCCCGGAGGTATCTCACCTGGTGGTGACGAAATGAGTTCCAGCCAGATGTTATTTAATCGGCGGTCGGCCATTCTGCGACGGTCTTTGAGAATAATCTTCCCGGCGTTACCCAGGAACGGAAACTGCTGTCTCAAATAAAA
>JASFNS010000285.1:0-3870 GCA_050116915.1 Thiogranum sp.
TTTGCCCATGACCCGGATCCCTTCAATCGCTGGGATGCCGGCCAGACGCTGGCCATCAACACGCTGCTGGACCTGGTTGGGCGGGTGCAAAAAGGTGCGGAACTCACCCTCGACGACACCTTCACCGATGCGTTCAGGACAACACTCGAACACCAGGAGCTCGACCCGGCGCTGATCACCCAGGCGCTGACGCTGCCGTCGGAATCCTACCTCGCCGACCAGTGCGAAACCGTGGACGTGGACGCCATCCACCAGGCCAGGGAATTCGTGCGCAACACGCTGGCCGAGCGCTTACAGGCGAGCTTCGCGCGCATCTACCGGCGCTACGACCACCGCGAACCCTACTGCTTCGACGCCGATCATATGGCGCAGCGTTCACTGAAAAATCTCTGTCTGGGTTACCTGACCGAGGCCGATGGCGAACAGGGGCGCGAGCTCTGCCTGCAACAGGTGCAACAGGCCAATAACATGACCGACACCCTCGCCGCGCTGTCGGCGCTGGCGCAGCACGACTGGGTCGAACGCGAGCAACAGCTGGAACAGTTCTACCACAAGTGGCAGCACGACGCCCAGGTGGTCGACAAGTGGTTCAGCATCCAGGCCGGGGCACGGTTGCCCGACACCCTCGACAGGATCAGGCAGCTACTGCACCACCCCGCCTTCCGCCTGACCAACCCCAACAAGGTACGGGCACTCGTCGGACGCTTCTGCATGGGCAATCCCGTGCGCTTTCACGCGGCTGACGGCGACGGCTACCGTTTTCTCGCCGACCGGGTGATTGAACTCGACGCTATCAACCCGCAGATGGCCGCACGGCTGGTCAGCGTGCTGAGCCGCTGGAAGCGCTTTGACGCAGATCGCCAGGCGCTGATGCAGGGCGAGCTGAAACGCATTCTCGACCGTCCCAAGGTGTCCCGGGATGTGTTCGAAATCATCTCCAAGAGCCTCGACCGATAGTCCTTGAATTCGGCGGCCGAACGCCCCATTTACTCCCTCAGACGCATCTTCCGGAGTAATCGACATGAGTCAGTCCCGACACCTGGTATGCCCGCATTGCGATGCGGTGAACCGTATCCCTGCCGAGAAGCTGTCGGCAAACCCCAGGTGCGGCCGCTGCAAGGAACCCCTGTTTACCGGCAGTCCCGTGGAGCTGTCCGATCGCAACTTTGACAAGCACCTGAAACGAAACGATGTGCCGCTGGTGGTCGACTTCTGGGCGCCCTGGTGCGGGCCATGCAAAATGATGGCACCGCACTTCAAGAGCGTCACCGCGCAGATGGAGCCGCAGGTGCGTTTCGCCAAGCTGAACACGGAGCAGGCTCAGCGCACCGCCGCGCAATACAATATCCGCAGTATTCCCACCGTCGCCATTTTCAGAAACGGCCGCGAACTGGCGCGCCAGGCGGGCGCACTGGATGCGCGACGGCTGTCGCAGTGGATTCACTCACAGCTGCACGACATCTGAGTCAGCGGCGTTTGAGACCTTTTCCGGCACACACCTGAGGGCACTTTCGAGCACCTGTGGACCCGCCCCGTCACGGTGCGCGTGTTCGCCAAGGTAACGGCGCCAGGCCCTGGCGCCGGGCTGCCCGGAAAACAGGCCGAGCATATGCCGCGCTATCTGCTGCAACCGCACACCTTCGGCCAGCTGTTGTTCAACATAGGGCAGCATGGCCTCGGCGACCTGGTGACGGCTCAACAACCGCGCTGCGCGCGCATCCACTGAAGACTCCACCAGGGCGAGCAGCCAGGGATCGTGATAAGCGGCGCGGCCAACCATTACGCCATCGACATGGCGCAGCTGTTCAGCTACCGCTTCGGCAGTCGTGATCCCGCCGTTGATATGCACCTGCAACTGCGGGAAGTCCTGCTTGAGACGGTATACGCGCGCATAATCCAGCGGCGGCACCTCGCGGTTCTCTTTCGGACTCAACCCCTGTAGCCAGGCCTTGCGCGCATGTACGATCAGCTGCTCGAGACCGGCTTCGGACAGGCACCCGACAAAGTCCACCAGTTCGGCATAACTGTCGCGCGCATCCACGCCGAGCCGGCACTTGACGGTAACAGGCGTGGAGACCGCGTCGCGCATGGCCCGTACGCAGTCTGCAACGCGATCCGGCTCAAGCATCAGACAGGCGCCGAAACGCCCGGATTGTACGCGGTCACTGGGGCAGCCGACGTTGAGGTTGATTTCGTCATAACCGCGGTCCTCGGCCAGTCTGGCACACGCCGCCAGTTCCCCGGGCTCACTGCCTCCCAGTTGCAGCGCCACAGGGTGCTCGCTGGCGTCAAACGCGAGCAACCGCGCGCTGTCGCCGTGCATCAGGGCAGCCGTGGTAATCATCTCGGTGTAAAGGCGCACGCGCGGGGAAATCAGGCGCAGGAAATAACGGCAATGACGGTCGGTCCATTCCATCATGGGTGCGACCGACACCGGATACTGGCTTGCAGGCATAGGAATATTTTATTGAAACTCCGCTCCACGGGCGAGATCTAAATTACACTGCCGTACACAACGAGCCGCTAAACCGGCATACAATCGGACCGCCCTGGCGGGGGTCGCGGGCCTGGAGGCAAGGAGAATGCAATGACGTTGCCGGATACCGGCTTCATGCTGCGGTCACTGGAGTTTCTGGCCACCTTTTTTGTGATCTTTATCGGCCTGTCGTTTGCGGCGATCGTGGTGATCTACATTATCGACGTCACCCAGACCAGGCAGGCGATCCGGCGCAACTATCCGGTTATCGGGCGTTTCCGCTATTTTTTCGAAACACTGGGCGGCTTTTTCCGCCAGTATTTCTTTGCCATGGATCGCGAGGAGATGCCGTTCAACCGCGCGGAACGTTCCTGGGTATACCGCGCCGCCAAGGATCTGGATAACACCACCGCATTCGGATCCACGCGTAACCTCTCACCGCCGGGGTCGGTGCTGTTCGTGAACTGCGCCTTCCCCACGCTCGGCACAGACGCTGCCGAGGTAGGCGCAATCACCATCGGTCCGGACTGCAAACACCCTTATACGACAGGATCGCTGTTCAATATTTCCGGCATGAGCTACGGCGCAATATCCAGGCCCGCGGTACTGGCATTGTCGGCCGGCGCGGCGAAAAGCGGTTGCTGGATGAACACCGGCGAAGGCGGCCTGTCGCCCTTTCACCTCGAAGGCGGCGCGGACCTGGTCTTTCAGATCGGCACCGCCAAGTACGGCGTGCGCGACGAGCACGGCCATCTCAGCGATGACAAGCTGCGCGAGGTGGCCGCCCACGCCCAGGTGAAAATGTTTGAAATCAAGCTCAGCCAGGGTGCCAAGCCGGGCAAGGGCGGCATCCTGCCGGGCCTCAAGGTAACCGCTGAAATCGCCGCGATTCGCGGCATTCCCGTCGGCCAGGACTCAATCAGTCCCAACCGGCATCCGGACATCAACTCGGTGTCCGACCTGCTGGACATGATCGATCATATTCGTACCGTGACGGGCAAACCGGTCGGCTTCAAGGCGGTAATCGGCGCCTACGGCTGGCTGGACGATCTGTTCGCCGAAATCAACAAACGCGGCCAGCAGAGCGCGCCGGACTTCATTACCATCGACAGTGCCGATGGCGGGACGGGCGCCGCACCGATGAGCCTGATGGATTACATGGGCCTGCCCATCAGGGAGAGTCTGCCCCTGGTCGCCGACAAATTGCTGGCCTACGGCCTCAAGGATCGGGTCAAGTTGATTGCCTCGGGCAAGCTTATCAACCCGGCCGAAGTCGCATGGGCCTTGTGCGTGGGTGCCGACTTCATCGTCTCGGCGCGCGGTTTCATGTTCTCGCTGGGGTGCATACAGGCGCTGCACTGCAACAAGAATACCTGCCCGACAGGCATCACGAC
>JASFNS010000286.1:0-3857 GCA_050116915.1 Thiogranum sp.
TGAGGGCTCAACTGACCTGAAACCAGCGGAGTGCAATATGAAGACAGTCCTGCTTGCAGTGGTGGCGTGGGTGTTGGTGTTGCTGGGCAGTGGCGGTAGCGCAGCGGCGGCTGACTGTCCGGAGGCTCTGGATTTCCGCAAGCGGCCGCTGTCGGAAGATCAGCCGGTGGACTTGTGCGAGGTGTTGGGAGGACGCGTCGTGCTGATCGTGAACACCGCCAGCAAGTGCGCTTTCACGCCCCAGTACGAGGGTCTGGAGGAGCTTTATGCGAGGTACCGTGAGCGCGGGCTGGTGGTGGCGGGCTTTCCCTCAAACGATTTCGGTAACCAGGAGCCAGGCAGCGAACAGCAGGTAAAGAACTTCTGCCGCCTGACCTACGGTGTCGGTTTTCCGATGTTCGCCAAGACCCGGGTTCGCGGACCTGGTGCGGATCCCCTCTACCAGCACCTGGCGCGGGTGACCGGGGATCCGCCCCGCTGGAACTTTCATAAATATCTGCTCGACCGACAGGGCCGCGTGGTGGCGAGCTTTCCCAGCCAGGTCGGGCCGCAGGACAAGCGCCTGATCGATGCCATCGAGGCGCTGCTGTGAACGCGCCGGCGTGCCTGGCGAACGCGGTTGTTTTTGTCGCAATGGCGTCCCGATCGCGCCTGTCCGTTCTAACCGGGGGCTGCATGAACACGGTGGCCTGCCTGAGGAGACTGATATGAGTACTACACGACTGCAGGAACGCCTGCTGAGTTGCGCCAGGGTCAACGCGGAAAGCGGCTGCTGGATCTGGACGGGACAGATTTCCAATACCGGCTACGGCCGTTTGACGGCGAGGGATGAGCAGGGCAGGCAGCGCATGCAGAGTGCCCACTTCGTCAGCTACGAGGCATTCATCGGGCCGGTGCCGCAAGGCATGCTGGTTCGGCAAACCTGCAAGAACCGGCTGTGCTTCAATCCGCAACACCTCGAGGTGTTCGAGGTCGACGGGCGTAACAGCTCCTAGCCGCGCCGCGGGCCGGTCTCACTGCGCCGGCGCAGGTCGCAGGCCTTGCTGGTCATCAGGATGGCAACCCCGCGTCAAGCCAGTCGCTTGACCCGCTCCCAGGCACTCAATGCCTCGCGGCGGCTTTGCTGGAGATCAACCAGCGGCTCGGGGTAGTTGCTGCCGAGGGTGATGCCCGCCTCGGCCAGAATGTCCGCGCCGGCGGTCCAGGGCTTGTGCAGGTAGCGGTTGTCGAGTCGGGTCAGCTCGGGTATCCAGCGGCGCACATAGGCGCCGTCCTTGTCAAACTTCTCTCCCTGTACAACCGGGTTGAAAATCCGGAAGTAGGGGGCGGCATCGGCGCCGCAACCGGCGGTCCATTGCCAGCCCATGCTGTTGTTGGCGAGATCGGCATCCACCAGGGTGTTCCAGAACCAGCGCGCGCCTTCCTGCCAGGGGATCAACAGGTTCTTGGTGAGGAAAGACGCAACAATCATGCGGACGCGGTTGTGCATATACCCGGTGGCCCACAGTTCGCGCATACCCGCATCGACCAGCGGGATACCGGTTTCGCCGCGTTGCCAGCGTCGCAGGGCCGGGCCATAGTTGCTTCGCCAGGGGAACCGTTTGAAGCGCTCATCGAGGGGTTGCGTCGCGGTCGCCGGGAAGTGGTACAGGAGGTGGTAACTGAACTCGCGCCAGGCAAGCTGGCGTAAAAAGGCTTCGCTGGCCGAAAGGGTTCCGGCGGCAGTCGTTGTAGCGGCCCGGTTCAGCAGCGTCTGCCACAGCTGCACCGGGCTGATCTCCCCGAAATGCAGGTGCGGCGACAGTTTCGAGGTGGCCGGGCAGGCAGGTATGTCACGCTGCGCGGGGTAGTCGAGCAGCCTGCTGTCGCGAAAGCTCTCCAACGCCTGCCAGGCCCCGTCTTCACCGGGTTGCCAGAGCGGGTAAAACCCTTTGTCCCAGTCGCGAGCGGGCAGCAGTTCGAGGGCGTCGACGGACAGGCTGTCGGCGAACCTGCCGACATCGAAGCCCGGCAGCCTGTCACTGGCGGTTATCGCCTGCCTGGCGGGCCCGATGCGGTACAGGGTTTTCCAGAACGGCGTGAACACTCGGTAGGGGGTTTCATCGCGCTTCAGGTGTTGCCACGGCTCCCGTAACAGGGCGGCATTGTGAACGCTCACTTCGCAGCGCTGTTTTTCCAGCGCCTGCTCGATGCGCTGGTCGCGTTTCAGCAACGTTGGTTCGTAGCGGCGGTTCCAGGCGATACGGTTTGAGTCGGCCTGTTGCAGCAATGCGGGCAGGATGGTCTGCGGGTCGCCCCTGACGATCAGCAAATCGCTGCCGCGTATTCTCAGGGATCGTTGCAGCGCCGTGACGCTGTGATGCAGCCACCAGGCGCTGGCTTCGCCCAATGGCCAGTCGCCGCCAGGTTCGTCGTGGATATAAACGGGTACGGGCGCGTAGCCGGCTTCGATCAGCGTCTGCAGTGCCGGGTTGTCGGCCAGGCGCAGGTCGCGACGAACCCACCACAAGGCCGCGGGCATTGTCAGCGCGACCCGCCCGCTTTCAACGTCTTGTTGACCAGTTGCAGGCCCGCCGCGATGTTTTCCCCCAGGCAGATGGCGCCGCTCTGTTCGAGTTTGTCCTGGTGTGAAACCGCCGTTTTGCCGCCGACAAAAACCGGGATGCCGAGCCGGCCGGTGAGATCCCGCAGTTCCGTCTCGACGACGCCGCGCGCCGGTTTCGATGCACCCGACAGGACTACGCCCGCACAGGGTTTTCTATCAAGCACCAGCGGGATCTGCGGCAGGGGGGTATTCGCCCCAAGAATCACCACCCGATACCCCGCATTGACGGCGGCAAGGGCAAAGAACAACAGACCGATTTCGTGCAGTTCGCCCGGCAGGCAGGCCAGCAGCAACAGCGGGCCATTGCCGCGCTGGTTCATGTGGTGGATACGGGTGCCGAGTTTGTTGCGCAGGTAAACCGAGAAGAAATGCTCCTCGGCGACGCCGGCGGGGCGGCTCTTCCAGCGCTCGCCAAGCAGGCGCAACAGCGGCGTTGTCAGGCGATGGTTAACGATGTCGACAGGGTATAGCGACAACGCATCATTGTACGTGGAGTCCAGCGCCTGCTCATCGAAGCGTTCGATGGCAGCCAGCATCTTGTCCTGATAGCTCTTCCATATGTCGCCGTCGTCGCTTGCCGTTGGCGTAACGGCTTGTCCCGGCGCCTGGTCGAGCAGCGGTTTGACGTGACTGACGGAAATGCCCTGGTTCAGCAACTCGACAATGCGGTTGATGCGTTCCACGTCCTGCTGGGTATAGAGACGGTGGCCTTTGGGCGTGCGCTGCGGGGTGATCAGGCTGTAACGGCGTTCCCAGGCGCGCAGCGTGACGGCGTTCACGCCGGTCAGTATCGACACCGTCCGGATAGGCAAAAGCCCTTCGGCGGGCGGTGTCAGTGTCGTGTTCACGACCGGCATGGCTGCTCCTTTCTTAAATTGTACAAATATTGTACACTATTGTACAAGTAAATTGTAGGGCTTTGCCAATCCGGCTGCAAGCCCGGAGCGTTCCTTTAACTTGATGTTTTACGGACACAAATGACCGGATTCAGAACACCGACGCGAAGCACGACCGGATCAGGCTTGACCCGGGCGCTTGGTCTGGCAATCGCTCTCGGCGTGGGGGCGTGCCTGCTGGGCGCATGTACAGGGATGCCGGATCGTGTCACCCCGGTGTCGGACTTCGATGTCGAGCGCTATCTCGGCAAGTGGTATGAAATCGCCCGCCTCGACCATAGTTTTGAAAAAGGCCTCGAACAGGTCACCGCCCACTATTCGGCGCGAGCTGACGGCGGCATCAAGCTAGTGAACCG
>JASFNS010000287.1:0-3853 GCA_050116915.1 Thiogranum sp.
CCCCTGCGCTTTCGGCGCCGAAACATCCCGGCCGATCAACATCTCGGGGATACGGCTGGAGGCACCATTGTAGAAGCCGCATTCAAGATCAATACTGCTGCCGGCATTTCGGAAGGTGCCGAACAGCATGTCGATCACGGGCAGATCGGCATAGTTGTAGCGATGCAGGCCGCGCGCGTGATGGATGTTGTGGCTTTCCGGACGCTGAATGATATAGCCCAGCCAGGCGGGCGTTTTCAGGTTCGCATGCTGGAACATGGCGTTGAAGGTCAGGAACAGGGTGGCCACTATGGCCGCCTCCACGCTGACGCCCAATAGCGGGAAGAATACCAGGCTGCTCCAGGTGGTGAACATGGCGGCGTCAAACGGATGCAGGTAGTAGGCGCCGAAGGCGTCCAGGCTTTCGGCGCTGTGATGCATCTGGTGGCCGGCACGCCACAACCAGTTCCATTCATGGGCGGCACGATGGTAGGTGTAGTGAACGAGCTCATAGACCAGGACGGCGACGGGGGCACCCCACAGGCCGAGGCCGCTGGCATCCAGCAGGTGAAAATCGCCGAACACCCTGCCCCACAACGCGGCCACCTCACCGGTAAACAGAAATATGGCCGTAGTAACAAGCAGGCCGCGCGCTCGCCAGTGACGGCTCCTGGTGTATTTGCGTTTCTGGATGATGAAGTCCAGCAACAGGAAGCCCGGTATCAGGGCGAGGGTCAGGTTTTCCAGCAGTTGATACATGTTTGCGCTCTCCTCTGTGGTTAAAACATACCATTCGGTACGTTTTTAGCGTAGGACGGATTAGCGCAACTGTCAATACCGTTTGGTATGTTTTTTAATTCAAGTCATATTATCGTATTATTAATATCTTATTTTCACTGTCCAGTCTTCGCTGGACGTTACCTGGCATTGCACCATACCGTTTAGTATGTTTATATTGGGTTTATGGCCAAGAAAGGCGAAGACACACGCAAGCGCATTCTCGATACCGCGCAGCACCTGATCCTGTCGCACGGCTATGGTGGGATGTCGGTCGATCAGCTTATCCGCCAGCTGGGCATGACGAAGGGCGCGTTTTTTCACCACTTCAAAAGCAAGAACGAACTCGCCCGCATCCTGATCCAGCGTTATTCGGACGACGGCGTTGCCCTGTTCAAGAGCACACTGGCACGGGCCAGGACCTACAGCGATGATCCCCTGCAACAGCTGCTGATCGTGATTCGCCAGTATGAAGAGATTTTCGAAGGCCTCTCTGAGCCCTATGACGGTTGTTTGCTGGCGGCCTACGCCTATGAATTCCGGCAGTTCGATGAACAGATCAGGGATGTCGTCAACATCGAATTCAGACTTTCCAGAAAAGAGCTGACGAAACTGCTCAAAGCCGTCGCCCGCAAGTACCCGCCTCGCAGAGAGGTCGATTTGCCCTCGCTGGCGGACGGCTTCATGTCGCTTTTCGAAGGCGCGTTCATTCTGGAGAAATCGCTGGGCGAATCCGGGATCACCCGCCAGCAACTGAGGCACTACCGGACCTATATCGACTTGCTGTTTGCGCAGGAAGCCTGAACCGGGAGTCAGTCCCCCGCTTCAGATAATCAACGGTTTCGCCGATTAAGGTGCAATAACTCTGCCTGATTCCCCCTCCAGACTCCGGACCGGGGCTTCCCGGGTGGGCATCTGTGTCGCCGCACCCGGATTCAGAGAATCCATCGAAGCCGATTGACTATGCCGGACATATTTGGACAGTATCATCCCACCAGGGCCATGGCAGCCATACTGTGTATGCTGCTGTTTCTTGCCTGTCTGGGACTCTTTGCCTGGTCGTCAAACAAGGGCGCGACCGTAACCGGGCCAGTGCATATCACCGCCAGCGCAGCGCACGTCGTGGTGACGCTAAATGATGAAATCCTGGTGCTCGATACAAACGGTGCATTGCAGGAACGGCACTCGCTGGAAGCCCTTGGCATCGATTCCCAGCCCATAGACTTGCGCTGGCAGGGTGACACCACCCTGCTGGTAGCCACGCAGAATCCCGCCGGCCTGACTGTTTGCGATTACCCGGCGTGGCAATGCCGGTCTGTCGAAAACCCGCTGTTCGGACGCCTGCACCGCCAGATCAAAGTATTGCCGGATCCGCTCGGCGATGGCCTGTTCATCAGCGATACCGCCGGTGGGCGCTTGTACCGACTGTCCGTGGACGGCAAGAACAGCCGCGCACTCACCGCCGCGAAATGGTTCAGACAGGTCAATGACATCGCGCTGGATGACAAGCGGCGTCTGTGGGTAGCAGACTCCGGTAACCGCCGTATCGTCATACTCCAGGCGGGTGCGAACGGTGAGTGGGATATAACCGGCGAGCTGAGTGCCGGATCCGGACCGGCCCGTCCCGACGTTGACTGGCCGATGATGATCGCCTTGTCGCCGGATGGAACCGCGTGGGTGGTGCAGCCGGATGCGACGGGGAAACGTGCCGACCTGTTGGCCTATGATGCACAACTCGGCGTGAAGGCGCGTATCGACTTACCCGAAAATGTGTATCCGACAGATGTGGTTCGCTCAGGCCGGACTATGCTGGTTACCGACATGGATAACTTTGGAATTATGAGCGTCGATATCGACTCCCATGCGGTGGCGGCATTTGGCGATCATCGGGTGCAGGCGATACTCGAAGCCGCGGCAAAAGAGCGCACGGACGCCGACAGGATGATGGATCTCGCCCTCGCGGGGATGGCGCTGTTCGGCGTGCTGATGATCGCGATGGCGATCTGGGCGACACCGAAAGGCCAGCGGTTTACACCGCGAGCAAAGGTGCCGACGCTGGAGGCACGCACAGCCGTGGAGCCGCGGAGCGGCAGCCTGCACTGGCTGGTGCGCGACGCCAAAACCGATAGATTCGTGCGCAGCCTGGGTCGGATACTGCTGGTTACCACGGCGGCCATGCTGGGTTTAATGGTTTACACCTGGTACCTGATCAACGGCCTGCTGGACGAGAAGACCGCTCAGCAGGCCGCCACCTGTGTCGCAGGCGCCAACCAGATGCTGGTCGTGCTCGGTATTCTGATCCTGGGCGCGCCGCTACTCGGCTATCTGGGGTTGCGACAGATGCGCAACAGGCTTGGCAGCGACGGGCATTACCTGCACATTCAATTGCACGACGGTCAGCGCCTGGCGCTGGACCCTGCAAAACTGGCTTACACGGGTCGGGTTCTCGCTTACCGGAATCACCTGTTCCCGATCCAGACCGGCAACCGCAAACCCCTGTATGCCGCGGGTGAAATAGAAACGCATATTCTGCCCCTGTTAACCCGCGCCACCCGCCTTGGCTCGTTTGCCATGATGCGTTACCTGATCCGGCATCAGGAGCCGATGACGATGGCCTCGATTGGGTATATTGTCGTGGCAATCGCGACCCTCTGGTACACCGGCACGTGGCGGTTGATGCTAGCCGGTAATTGAATCCTGTCCTAGGCCTTACGGCGCTGCTGCCCGCGCACACCTCACTGACCTCGACGCGCCCGGCCGGAACCCGGCTGCTACACCAGCAATTTCCGTCTGACCAGTATCACGGCAACGTAATAGCTGATCCCCGCATAGACCGCCAGCACCCCGATGTGCAGTAACGGTTGCGTCAGTTCGACGCCGGCCACCAGTGAGCGGGTCAACATCACGGCGTGCGTCAGGGGCAGGAACTGAACGGCACCCTGCGCGGCAGCCGGCAGTGTGGCGATGGGATAGAACACACCGCACAGGATAAACATCGGCGTTATCACCAGCACGAAGTAGTAGTTGAAAAAGTCGTAGTTGGAGGCCAGCGAACTCATGATCATGGCCGGCCCCGCGAAACACAGCCCGATCAGAA
>JASFNS010000288.1:0-3843 GCA_050116915.1 Thiogranum sp.
GACGCGATTACCGGCCGTGAATCATCGCACCCCGAGTGAATTTTAGGTATGCTGCGCGCCGAGACACCGTGCACTAAAACGGAGAACCATAATGCTGATGAGTACCCCCCCGCACCGCTCGCGCCTGCGCACCCTGGCGCTGGCAACTGCCGTCACCCTGATCCTGGGCGGCTGCCAGACAACTGATCCTTATACCGGCGAGCAGAAAACCAGCAACACCGCCAAGGGGACCGGTATCGGTGCCGTCGGCGGTGCCATTGCCGGCGCGATCCTCGGTGGCGGCAAGCGCAAGGGCGTGCTGATCGGTGCCGGTCTCGGCGCACTGACGGGTGCAGCGGTCGGGAACTACATGGACAAGCAGGAAGACCAGCTGCGCGCGCAACTACAGGGCACCGGCGTCAGTGTCACCCGCGTCGGCGATTCCATTGTGCTCAATATGCCCGGCAACATCACCTTCGCCACCAACTCGAGCAATATTTCCGCCGACTTCTATCCCGTACTGGACTCGGTTGCGCTGGTCATCAACAAGTTCGAGAAGACCTATGTCGACGTTATCGGCCATACCGACAACACCGGCGCGGCCGACTACAACCAGCGCCTGTCCGAGGCACGCGCCATCAGCGTAGCCCGCTACCTCGAAAGCCAGAAGGTACTGCCGGCGCGCATCGTCACTATGGGCATGGGCGAGAACTCGCCGATCGCCTCGAACGATACTGCCGAAGGCCGGTCACAGAATCGCCGTGTGGAAATCAAGTTGACACCGATTACCTAAACCGGCAAACCTGACATCGGAACGGCCGGGATGCAGGCCGGCAGCGCCGGCCAGTCCAGCCAGGCCCGCCTGCGACGGTCAGGCCGGTAACGG
This sequence comes from Thiogranum sp., assembly GCA_050116915.1. Lineage (GTDB taxonomy): Bacteria > Pseudomonadota > Gammaproteobacteria > DSM-19610 > DSM-19610 > Thiogranum. Next base: position 866 of record JASFNS010000288.1, read on the forward strand.
CAGACGGCGGCTAGGTCCCGGCGTAAAGCTGCTCGATCCGCGGCCCTAACTGTTCCAGCACCACCGCACGCTTGAGCTTCAGGGTCGGAGTCAGCAGGCCGTTATCCACCGTCCAGGGCTCCAGCGTCAGCATGGCGCGGCGTACCTTGGCGTAACCCGGAAAGTCGTGCAGCTGCGCCTGTATCCGGGACAGCATTTTCTTCTCCAGGCGGCTGTCTTCCAGGCTGGCGGGCGCAAACGGGTCCAGTCCCAGCTCCCGCGCGATACCGAACCAGAGATCCGGGTTCAAAACCAGCACAGCGGCCAGGCAGGATCTGCCCTCACCGACAACCAGCGCCTGGTCAAACAGGCTGTCAGAGCAGATAGCGGCTTCCATATCCGCGGGCGGTATCTTTTCGCCGTTGGACATGACCAGGATGTCCTTGATGCGCCCGGTGATATAAATTCGCTCCGCCTCGATACGGGCCTGGTCGCCGGTGTGCAGCCAGCCGTCCGGATCGATGACATCGGCGGTGGCGGCGTGGTTGTTCCAGTAGCCGAGCATGGCACCGGGCGTTTTCACCATCAGTTCCTCAGCCTCGCCAATACGCACCTCGATGCCGCGCAATGGCTCACCGACACTGGCCGGGTCATTGTTGCCGGGGCGGTTGACGCTGATGACCGGGCTGGTCTCGGTCAGGCCATAGCCCTGCAGGATCTCCAGGCCGAGTCCGATGAACGTCTGTGCCACCTTGAACGGCAGCGCGGCGCCGCCACTGATAGCGTAGCGCATGTTGCCGCCGAGCTTCGCGGTGACCTTGTTGCCGACCAGTCTTTTCAGCGGCGCATTGAGCAGCAACAGGGGCGACCAGCGCACCTGTCCCTGGCGCCACCGAAAGTGCCGCCAGCCGACGCGCACCGCGGCGTGAAACAGGGCGCGCGCCGGCCGCGAGCGTTTGGCGAGCTGATCGGTAATGCGGCAGTACACCCGCTCGAAAATCCGCGGCACGGCGATCATGACCGTGGGCCGAACCTGCACCAGGTCTTCGGCCAATTGCGTGACGGAGCGCGCGTGCGCCACGGCGGCGCCCGACATCACCGGCAGGTAATACCCCGCGGTCCGCTCCAGGGTGTGGGACAGCGGCAGAAAGGACAGAAACAGATCCTGCTGGTAACAGTCCATAGAGGCCAGCGCCGCGTGCGCCACCGACAGCATATTATAATGACTGAGCATCACGCCCTTGGGACGCCCGGTGGTACCCGAAGTGTAAACAATCGAGGCCAGCGACTGCGGGTCACGGTCGTGCCGGTGCAGCGGCGGCGCCTCGGCAGGCAACCAGTCGGCGACAAAGGCCAGGCGCTCGTCGGCGATCAGGGCGCCGGCCTTGCGGTCGACCGAATCCGGCTCGTCCATGATCAGCACCCGGGCCAGGATGTCGTTATCCCGCAGGGCCGGTTCCAGTTTTCGCCACTGGCTGAGACTCTGTACCAGCAGCAGACGGACGGCCGCGTCGCGGAGAATGTAGGCGATGTTGTCCGGTCGGTCCTCGGTGTACAACGGCACCGACACCAGGCCCTCGGCGAGCACCGCCTGGTCGAAACAGACCCAGTCGATACCGTTGCGCAGCTGGATGGCGGCACGTTCACCCGCTTCCAGACCCTCGCCGGCAACCGCGGTGCGCCAGCGGGCCACCCGGTTGGCCATCTCCCGCCAGCTGATATCCCGCCAGTCGCGAGCGGTTTTGTCGAAATACCGGTAGGCGGTCGCCTCCGGGGTGCGTCGCACCCGCTCGAAAAACAGACCGTCCAGCGTCCCGGCCGTCTCGACGTTGATCAGGTCTTCGTGCAGCTCGCTCATAACCCGTTATTGGTGCACGGAATCTGCGCCAATGCAACTTTTCGGGTAGAATGCACCGACATGGAACTGGTCATCAATGGCAAGACCGAGCAACTCCCGGACGGCCTCAATGCCGCCCGGCTGATCGAGCATCTGGGACTGCAGAACGAGCGCCTGGCGATGGAAGTCAACCGCGAAATCGTGCCGCGCAGCCGCTTTGACAGCCACTACTTCAGTCCCGGCGACGAGATCGAAATCGTGCGCGCGATTGGCGGCGGTTCGTGACAAACAGGAGCGCGACATGTCCACAGTGATGAAATCGACAAACCCGACAACTTCCGATCCGTTGATGATCGACGGCGTGGCCTATCAGTCGCGCCTGCTGGTCGGTACCGGCAAATACCGGGACATGGAGGAAACACGCCTGGCCGTGGAAGCCAGCGGCGCTGAAATCGTCACGGTAGCCATACGCCGGACCAATATCGGTCAGAACAAGGACGAACCCAGTCTGCTGGATGTCCTGCCGCCGGACCGTTACACCTATCTGCCCAACACCGCCGGCTGTTACAGCGCCGAAGACGCGGTGCGCACCTGCCGGCTGGCGCGCGAACTGCTCGACGGGCACAACCTGGTCAAACTGGAAGTCCTGGGCGACGAGAAGACGCTGTTCCCCGACATCGTGCAGACACTGGCGGCGGCCGAAACCCTGGTCAAGGACGGCTTCAGGGTCATGGTCTACACCAACGATGACCCGATCATCGCCAGGCGCCTGGAAGACATGGGTTGCGTCGCCGTCATGCCGCTGGCGGCCCCGATCGGCTCGGGCCTGGGCATCCGCAACCCCTACAACATTGTCACCATTGTGGAAAACGCCGAAGTGCCGATCCTGGTCGACGCCGGGGTCGGCTGCGCCTCGGATGCCGCCATCGCCATGGAACTGGGTTGTGACGGGGTTCTGATGAACACTGCGATCGCCGGTGCGAGACAACCCGTGCTGATGGCCTCGGCCATGAAGAAAGCCATCGAGGCAGGACGCGAATCCTACCTCGCGGGCCGCATTCCCCGGAAGCGTTTCGCCAGCGCGTCATCGCCGCTCGACGGGATGTTTTTCTAGGCGCCTGTCGTCGCCGCGTACCGGCGCCCGCACAGCTCAGCTCGCCGG
>JASFNS010000289.1:0-3840 GCA_050116915.1 Thiogranum sp.
CGTCTTTTCGGGCTAACCTGTTGTGGTTCCTGGAGAACCGCGCAAGTGTGACCCGCTACACAAGCTATCTCCTGGACAAGGGCGGAAGGAAGACATACATCCTCTCGAACATTGATCGCCAGCAGATGTCGCAGCTTCTTTACCAGGTATTCGATTCCCGGGAATTCCTTTCCGAATTTGGGCTAAGGAGTCTTTCAAAGGCCCACAAAAATCAGATATTTTCCTGTTGCGGGCACGACATCCGGTATGAACCCGGCGAAGCCGAATCGAAGATAAAAGGCGGGAACTCCAACTGGCGAGGCCCGGTCTGGTTTCCCAGCGGATTTCTAATGATCGAAGCCTTGTGCCGATTAGGTCTGGGCATGGAGGAGTCTCTCAAAATACGCACTACGTTGCGCGAGGACACGAAACCAAAACCCGTAACATTGTCGGATCTGGCCCGCGAGTTAGCCAACCGCATGATCCAGCTCTTTCTTCCCGATCGCGACGGACGCAGGCCTGTATATGGCGCACAGGAACGCTTTAAGGAGGATCCCCATTGGAAAGACTATCTCTTGTTCTACGAGTATTTCCATGGGGACACGGGCTGCGGCCTGGGCGCGTCGCACCAGACTGGCTGGACCGCATTGGTTGCTGTATTGATCGCAGAATGGCGCCGCTGATACGCCGGTTACCACAACGATGAAGGAAGATCCATTTCGTGCGGTGACGCTCATACAGGGATGCATTAACACCCGGACCGGTTTCCCGTTCTTCGCGTACTGGCAATATGCTCGCATCCTTGCAAGCGCCTCTTGCGCTTCAGCCCAGGGGTCGCACCTGTACTCGAGCAGCCCGTGGGCTACCCCGGAGTTGACTATCGGCCACACATAGCATTCAGGGACAACTCAAACATCGGGATGACCGCCCGAAAAGGGGCCGCAAGGATCAGCGGAGTCAGACGATGCGACGCCTTAACGGATCTTGGCGTGCACACGCATCTACCAACGGTTTCACGGTAAACCTGCCGCGCGCATGTTAACGCGTTGCCACCCAGATCTTATCTCAGCCGCTCTGTTGCATGCACCAACCGCGTGCTCAGGATTTCATTGAGATTGGAAAACACGCGCGCCGCAATACGCGGATAACGTCGCCGCAGGGTTTCCAGATTCTCGCGGGTAATACGAATGAGACGGGCATCTTCGACGACATCGACATTCGCCGTACGTGTTGCGAAAAACAGTCCCGCCTCGCCGAAGGTATCCCCGCGGCCATGCGCATCGAGCTGGATTATTCCCTTTTTGCCCTCAATCGAGGCCTGCAACTTCCCGTCCACCACGGTGAACATTTCCTTACCCGGTTGACCGATCTCTATAATTCGCTCGCCACGCCTGGCTTCTCTGATGCTGGCCATACGGGCCACAATCCGGGACTGGAAAGCGGAAAGCCCCTTGAACAGAGGGATTGTGTCCTGCGGTTTGGCGCCAAGATCGAGCGTCAGAACATCCCACAAGGTCGCAATTTTCATTTTGCTGCACAAGGCAGGTGTCAGGAAAAGGTCCGACAGCCAGGCCACAGCGAGCGCAAAGCTGGCCATGGCACCAACCTGCGCCTGCATACGCAGCTCACTGGTGGTCAACAGCAGGAATCCGACACAGAGCGCCAGCGAGGTGTAGGTCATCGGCCGCCCGACCGCCGCCAGCGTCACCATAGTCGACCGATGGGGATCCGGATATTTCCTCGCAAAGCTGTTGAGGCGGGCGAAGTAGTGGATGGTGTCGTCAATCGCGACGCCGATAACCATGGGCGCAATCAGGCTGGTACTGGGGTTCAGACTGATACCGGTTATACCCAGTGCACCGAAATATACAACAACCGGCAGAATATTTGGAATCAGCGCCATAAAGCCGATCCCAAACGACAGGAACAGTGCCGTCAACATTCCGTAAACGACCAGCAGTGTGGAGAAAACGCTCTTTACCTGCCCCCACATGATCTCATCTATCGCCTGATTGATCAGAACGCTATTACCCGTGGTTCTTGCGTGCAAATACGCAGGCAACTGCTTTAGCCGCTCACTGATGCGATCAACCAATGCCTTGACGTCTTCGGAATCAACGACCTTAGAGCGCAGCATCACGTTGAGCGTCTGGTAGCGGGAATCCACCAGCCGGTCAGTCTCGTCACTGTCCGCGAAGAACAGCAACTGGCTCACCGTCTTGCTCGAGTCGGGAATTCTGTCTGCGGCGGGATCCCTGTCGTTGAACGCGCTGTTCACCGCCTTGATATAGTCAACCAGCGAGATCACACCCCCGATTTCCGGCTGCGACTTGAGCCAGTCCTCCAACGCTTCAATCTGTTTCAGATTTCCGGGTTGCTTGAAGGCCTCGGGGTAGTCTGCGCGGACGATAATGCTGAACGGATTTATTCCGTTCAGCCGATCGTTGGCCTTCTCGAACGCCAGCCTGACCGGCGAATCGGACCGAAAATTCGTAATGTGCTCGGTACCGACGCGCAGCTCGGTCATACCCCAGGCCGCAATGACGACTACGATGCCTGAGACGACAAATATGGCCGCCCGGTACCTGAGGTCGAAGTCGGCGACAGCATGCAGGAGGCGATCGAATATCGTGTCCTTCGCAGGTACTGCAGGCCTGCTGTCCTTTCGCGCGTCGCGCCCGACCAGAACGACCAGCGACGGGGACAGGGTCAGTGCGAGAATGGTGGCATAGACAACACCAATCACTGAAAACAGGCCGAACTCCTGGATGGCGCGCAAATCGCTCAGGAGAAGTGACAGGAATCCAACCGCAGTAGTCACGCCTGCCAGCAGGACCGGGAGTGAGATACCACGCAGAATGGCGGCCAGATCTTCGTCGTGCGCCTGCTCGCCGCGCCTTGCCAGTCGCATGTCCGAGACGACGTACATGGAATAAGAAAGCGTGATAATAATGAGAAGGGACGGGACCAGTGCCGTGATCATGTTCAGCGAATACCCCAGGGCAACGACGGTCGCCATTGTCCAGACCACGGAAACGATGACTGTAACCAGCGGTATCAGCACCCCTGTCACGCTACGCAAAAACAGCCATAGGAGGACCATCATCACGGCAGAGATCAACGGAGGAAACCAGATAAGATCGTGAAGTACGATGTCGGTAGTGGCAAGCTTTATTCGCGGTAGACCCGTCACCCAGACCCGCGCCTCGGGTGCTGCATCCCGGATAGTCTCGTCGAGCTCAGCGTTAACCTTCTGCAGGAAATCGTAGCCCTGCACGTTCCGGAGGTTGACAAGTATTCCCGTGGTATCACCGTTTTTCGAGATCAGGGTGTCGGCGATCAACCGATCCGCAAGCGCTTCCCTGCGCAGTGCCTCGGATGCCTCCTGTGTCTCGGGCACCTTCTGCATCAGTGGCGCGATATCCAGGCCCTCTTCGGTATTCCGGAACGTCAGCACATTGGAAAGCGAAATAACGCTTTGCACCCCGGCCACCGTGGCCAGTTCGTCCGTCAGGCGCTTAACAAGACCGGCGGTCCGCGGCGAAAACACGTCCTGCGACTCGACCGCGACCAGTATGGTTTCATCGTTGCCGAACAGGCGGCGGGCCGACTGGTAGAATTCCCAACCTTCATTGGCCTGTCCAAGCAGTTGCTCATCCGACGGGTCCACCCGGAGCTGCAACTTTCCGGTACGTAGATCGATGAGCTGCGCAAGAGCGACCAGCGAGAGCACAAGGACAACCGCAAGAATGGCCCATGGGTAGCGGCAAACCAGGACAGGCACTGCCTCGCAACGCGACCGTAAGGCCAGCCTACTCAATGCCGCGAGACTCCTTGAGGTGCGCCGGGTCGAAAACAGTG
>JASFNS010000290.1:0-3811 GCA_050116915.1 Thiogranum sp.
ATGAATGCGTCCACTGACCTGCACGGTAAGACTGCTGGTGCCCTGCTCGATCGCGGGAGCAGCAACAGCCGCGCGACTCATGGACATGGCTTCAGCGCGCAGCGGCACCGGCGGACGCGGCCCACCCGTATGTACGCTGAGATCCATCAGGCGGTAACCACTCGCACCTAGTGATTTGCGAATGAGCTCGGCGCGCTGCTGAAACGAGGCCAGCGCCTCACCGGTCAAAGCGGATTCGACGTCGCGACGCCTGGCGTCCGAGACAAGAAACTGCATGCCCTGAACCTGCAGGCGTTCCTGCAGGGTGCCGATCAGCTGCGCCAGCCGATCGATATCGCCGGACTCCAGTTGCAGCTGCTGCGAACCGCGCCAGCGTACTATCTTGCGCTCATCGTAGACGGGATATGTCTGGTAAGTACCGCTGCGCGGCTTGACGACGCTCTGTGCTTTCACTTGTTCCAGCGCCCAGCCCATAGCCTGATTGATCTGCTGCGCGACCCTGCCCGGATCCCGGTCCTCGGCAATCGCACTCAGTGTGGCCACGGCGCGGTCGTTTTCCACATCCCGCCCGACTTCCACCTGAAAGCTCACCTGGTCCTCGATGATCGCCTCATCCGACCCGGCGGCGAATACCGGATGCACCTGCATCTGCCACAGCAACAACATAATGGGACCAAGCTTTCTCATGGGTTTTACCTCCGTTTATGCCAGTCCGCGGGCAAGATCCGCACAAAGATCGTCAACTGTTTCGAGGCCGACGGCGACACGCACCAGGCCATCAGAGATGCCCGCCTCGGCACGCTGCTCGGCGGTCAGCCGCCCGTGGGTCGTGGTTGCCGGGTGAGTGATGGTGGTCTTGGCGTCACCCAGGTTGGCCGTGATGGAACAAATGCGCACCGCATCGATCAGCTTCCAGGCGGCGGCCTGCCCCCCGGCGACTTCGAACGAAACGATGCCGCCGAAATCGCTCTGCTGCCGCGCCGCGAGTTCGTGCTGGGGGTGCGAGGCCAGCCCCGGGTAAAACACCCTGTCGACGCCCGGCTGCTGCTGCAACCACTGTGCGATTTGGGCCGCCGAACGGCAGTGCGCCTGCATGCGCAGCGACAGGGTTTCCAGCCCCTTGAGAAACACCCAGGCGTTGAACGGACTCATGGTCGGTCCGCAGGTGCGCAGAAAGCCATAGACCGCGTCGCCCACGATTGCCTCGCTGCCCACTACCGCGCCGCCGACACAGCGCCCCTGTCCGTCCAGATACTTGGTCGCCGAATGAATGACAATATCGGCACCCAGCGACAGCGGACGTTGCAGGGCCGGCGTACAGAAACAGTTATCCACCACCAGCAGACAACCATTGGCGTGCGCCAGTTGCGCCAGCGCGCTGATATCGGCGACTTCGGTCAGGGGATTTGACGGCGTTTCCAGGAACAGCAGCCGCGTCTGCGGCCGGATCGCCTGCGCCCAGGCATCGATATCGTGCTGCGCCACGAAGCTGGTTTCGATGCCGAACTTACCCAGGTAGTTGTTGAACAACAGGGTGGTGCTGCCAAAGATACTGCGCGATGAAACGATATGGTCGCCCGAGGACAGCAACCCCGCGCAGCTTGCATAGATCGCCGACATGCCCGATGCCGTGGCCACACAACGCTCCCCGCCTTCGAGTGCCGCCAGCCGCTCCTCGAACGTTCTTACGGTAGGATTGGTGAAACGCGAATAGATGTTGCCCGGCTGTTCGCCCGAGAATCGCGCGGCGGCCGCGGCCGCACTTTCGAACACATAGCTGGAAGTCGGGAAAATCGCCTCCGAGTGTTCCTGTTCGGCGGTGCGATGCTGTCCGGCACGCACCGCCAGGGTATCAAAGCCCGGCGTTGAATCCTCTTTCCTCATGGTCTGTCTACCTCCGCCCTGTCAGCACACGCTTCTGTGCAAATGGTCGACGCGCGGGCACAAAAAAACCCGCTCCCGACTAACAGCGAAAGCAGGTGCCATCGCTTTAGCCGCATTTATAAAGCGCCCGCAAGCTGAAACTCAAATCGGCGCTCTGGAGAAAGGTTAGACAAAATCGGCCACAGGCGTCAAGCGTTATTGTGCATCTCTATCACCTCGTCATCGGAAGCGCGCCGTTTTTCCTTGGCCGAGTCGTTGCGCAGGCTCTCCAGGTGATCCAGGTAGCTGACTGTCACATCGCCGGTGACATATTCACCGGTGAACACAGAGCAGTCGAACTCGGTAATGCTGCGATTACCCCGGCGTACCGCATTGACCAGATCGTCCAGATCCTGGAACACCAGCCAGTCGGCGCCGATGGCCTCGGCGATCTGCTCCACCGAGCGCCCGTGGGCAATGAGTTCATCCTTGGTCGGCATATCGATACCGTAGACATTGGGATAGCGTACCGGCGGAGCCGCCGAGGCAAAGTAGACCTTCTTCGCGCCGGCCTCGCGCGCCATCTGGATGATCTGCTGGGAGGTGGTGCCGCGCACAATGGAATCATCAACCAGCATCACATTCTTGTCCTTGAACTCAAGCTCGATGGCATTGAGTTTCTGACGCACGGACTTCTTGCGCTGCTGCTGACCCGGCATGATAAACGTGCGGCCGATGTAACGGTTCTTGATGAAACCCTCGCGGTATTTAACGCCCAGATTGTTGGCCAGTTCCAGAGCCGCGGTTCGGCTGGTATCGGGGATGGGGATAATCACGTCGATATCGTGCTGCGGGCGCTCACGCCGGAGTTTTTCCGCGAGCATCTCACCCATGCGCAGTCGGGCCTTGTAAACCGAAATGTTGTCTATGATGGAATCGGGTCTTGCCAGATATACGTGCTCGAAAATACAGGGTGCGTAGCGCGGCTTCTCGGCGCACTGACGCTTTGCCATACCACCGCTCATCCTCAGCAATACCGCCTCGCCGGGACCGACGTCCGCGATCAGCTCGAAGCCAAGCGTGTCCAGGGCAACGCTTTCGGAGGCGATCATATACTCGGTACCCTCCCCGGTCTCGCGTTTACCATAGACCAGCGGTCGCACACCGCACGGGTCACGGAAGGCAACAATGCCAAAGCCGGTAATCATGGCCACGGCCGCATAGGCCCCGCGGCAACGGCGATGAACCCCGGCAACCGCCGCGAACACATCTTCCTCGTCGATTTCCAGCTTGCCGCGGCGCTGGAGTTCGTGGGCGAATATATTCAGCAGCACTTCCGAATCCGAATCGGTGTTGATGTGTCTGAGGTCTTCGCGGTAGAGGTTCTGTTTCAACTCTTCGGCATTGACCAGATTGCCGTTATGCGCCAGCGAAATACCGTAGGGCGAATTGACGTAAAAAGGCTGTGCCTCGGCCGAGCTTTCACAACCGGCGGTGGGATAGCGTACATGACCGATACCCATGGTGCCGTGCAGTCTCAGCATATGGCGGGTGTGGAACACATCGCGCACCAGACCGTTGTCCTTGCGCAGGCAGAGCTGGTCGCCATCGCAGGTCATGATACCGGCGGCATCCTGGCCACGGTGCTGCAACACGGTCAAGGCGTCGTAGATCGACTGGTTAACCGCACCGACTGAAACTATTCCGACAATCCCGCACACTGGCCCTAACCTCAAATATCTATCATGTCATCAAGCGCCTAGAACCGGATGTTCCCGGCGATATCGGCAGGCAGAAAACTCTTTAACCACAAAGCCAGTTCCTGGAAATGACCCAGCAGCAATGATTCCTGCCACCAGGGATCCTGCGGTAAGGCGGTCAACCCCGCCAGCAACACCAGCACGGCCACGATGATCACCCCGCGGGCGATGCCGAACACCATTCCGAG
>JASFNS010000291.1:0-3809 GCA_050116915.1 Thiogranum sp.
GCCGTGGATGCGCTCACCCAGCAAGGGCTGGAAGATGCCGCGGATACTCAGTGGCTGGCCACGGTTGAAGGCAAAATAGGCCAGTGCCAGGCCAGTCAGGGTATAGACCCCCCAGGCGTGCAGGCCCCAGTGCAGGAAGGTGGTTTTGATGGCATCCTTGTAGGCCGCGGCGGTGCCCGGTTCCGCGCCATGCGGCGGCATCGCCAGGTGGTACATGGGTTCGGCCACGCTGTAGAACATCAGGCCGATGCCCATGCCCGCGGAAAACAGCATCGCGAACCAGGCGGGGCGGCTGAACTCGGGTTTGGCGCTGCTGCCGCCAAGCCGGATACCGCCGTATGGCCAGACCATCAGGAACAGCAGGTAACCGAGGATCAGGTTGACTGTCAGTACGAAAAACCAGCCGCTCTGATTGGCGATCCAGGCCTGCAGCGCGTTGACCGAGCGCGAGAAGTCATCCAGGAACAGCAGGCTGGTCACGACAAATAACACAATCAGTGCCGTGGCACTGATAAACACCCGGGGGTTGAGGTCGAATATGATACGCCCGCGACTGTTGCGGAACGCCCAGTTGCCGGGCGTTGTACTGTCGTTTCCCACTTGCGGCGGCTCCCGTGGTCAGGCGGGCTTGCGGAAGTGCAGAATTCCCCAGGCCAGGTAACCGCTGTCGCCGGCATCGATCCAGTGACCGAGACCGGCGATCATGCGATCGATATAGGTGTCCGACACTTTACCCGACAGGTCTTCGCGCCGTTGCGCCAGTTCCTGGCGGACGCGTACGTAGTGGGTGACCAGCTGCGGTGTGAGATCGGTAATGCCGACCTCCTCCCAGCCGAGTTGCCGGGCCTGCTCGCGGTAGAAGGCGAAAGAGCCGAGTGTTTGCAGGTGGATGCGATCGAGCACGGGTTGCAGTACACCATCGGGACAATCATCGGCCTGCATGGGATCGGTGAAAATGAATTCACCGCCGGGTTTCAGAACGCGGTCGACTTCCGCGAGTACTTTGCCGCGCTGGCCGGAATGCAGAATGGCATCCTGCGACCAGGCGATGTCGAACTGTCCGTCCGGGAACGGAATCTCCTCGAAACTGCCGTCAATGACATCAATCAGATCGGTGAGTCCTTCTGCATCTGTCAGGACCCGGTTGCGGGCGTTCTGCGCTTCGCTGAGGTTCAGGCAGCTGACGTGGCAGAGGTAGGTGTGTGCCAGCCAGCGGGCGGCGCCGCCGTAGCCGGCGCCGATGTCGATAACGCGTGTTTCGGCGTCCACGGCGTGCAGCCGCCCCGCCATGTTGCTGACGGTGCGTCCCGAGGCCATTGCAATGTCTTCATCGGCGCTGTCATAACTGCCGATATGGATATCCTGTCCGCCCCAGATGTGGAAATAGAAGTTGTCCGCATCGTCGCTGTTGTAGTAGTCCTGCGCCGTTTTCACGGCTTGCGAGTAGGCCTGGCTCATTCCGGATCCTCCTGGATGTACTGTTTTTCGGCAACGTGAATGAAGAAGTCCGGCTCACCTTCGCGGTAGGTTTCCTTGAAGTCGCCGTAGGTGGTGACCCGCTGGAAGCCGACTTCCTTCATCAGGCGCTGCATGTAGGCCTTGCGCAGGGGGAACATGTTGAGGTGATAGGTCGCCCCGTCGGCAAAACGGTAACGGAAGCGCGCCAGCGACTCGTCGACGTGCTCGGGCGATGCGGAAACATCCTCGCCGCAGTAGTAATAGTTGTGCGAGGGCTCGATCTGCTTGTCCAGGATGGCGTCGTAATTGCGCTGGTCCAGGATCAGGATGCCGTCGTGGCGCAGTGTTGCGTAGTATTCCGCGAGCGCCTTGCGGCGGTCGTTCTCGTCGTGCAGGTGGGTGAAGGAATTTCCCAGGCAGATGACCGCGTCATAGAGGTCATGCACATCGCGGTTCAGCCAGCGCCAGTCGGCGTGCACCGTGCGCAGAATGTGGCCGCGGTTCCTGGCATTGTTGAAGGCCTTGGAGAGCATTTCCGGGCTACCGTCGGCACTGGTGACTTCGAAACCCGCTTTCAGCAGTTGCACGGAATGGAAGCCGGTGCCGGTCGCGACATCCAGGACCTTTCTTGCGCCGTGCTCCTTGAGCGTGCGGATGAAGAAATCGCCTTCGGCCTGCGCGCGTCCGTCCCAGTCGATCAACTGGTCCCATTTTTCGACGAAGGAGTGCACGTACTCCTCTTTGTACTTGTCTGTATCACGGACACTGAGCGGGTCGTGGCCGTAGTCCTGTTGAACGGTAGTGTTTTTCATGGTGTTTCCTCGCGGTTGTGCTCTTCATGACAACCGGTCCCGCGTCAGGCGCGCCAGCCAAGCCGGCTAGCGGTTTCTCTTGCCTGCCGGGGTATGTCTGCGGCAATAAAGTGCTGATGCAGTATCTGCACACCGAGCAGGTGGTTGATGCTGGCATCGAGCTGTACCTGGGTTGCGGTTCCGGTTTCGGGTGCCTCGTGCAGCTCAAGCAGTGCAGTCACGCCGGCGTGGTTCAAAACGCCGGCGTCGGCTATTGCTGACGGGGTGAGATGGCGGGCGGCCAGGTCTTGCACGGCCGCCCATTTTTTGGGATCTGTGTGTGCGGGTGGTGCCATAAAGGCGAACTTCTCACGTTTGTACAACACTTCGGGTAGCAGGCCCTTCATGGCTTCCCGCAGCACGTATTTTTCCGTGCGTCCATGAATGCGCATGGACGGCGGCACCGTGGCGGCGTAGGCGGCCAGGTGGTGATCGAGGAACGGCGGGCGTGCCTCCATGGAATTGGCCATGTCGACGCGGTCGCCACCCCAGGTAAGGATCTGGCCTTCCAGCATGGTTTTGATCCATACGTACTGGGCCTTGTCCAGCGGGTGGCGGTCGGCGAGCATATCGCTGTCGAACTGGTCGGCGATGGCGGCGCCCGGATCGTAGTCGCCGAGCTCGCGCCTCAGCTCCTCGTTCAGCAGCGCCGGCACATGTTGCGCCGACGCCAGCCAGGGTTGCAGGCAGGAAGGCGTGAAGCCGACCTTGGCGGTCAGCGCGGCATTGTCGACGGCGTCCTCGGCGAGCATGGCGCCCTTGAACAGCTTGTTGCTCTCGGCGAGCAGTGCTTCCCATTCGCGCCGCTCCTGCGGCTGCAGGTGGTCGAGTCCGTGCAGAAACATGTCGCGGCGAAACGCCGGGTAGCCGCCGAACAACTCGTCGGAGCCTTCGCCGGTGAGCACCACCTTGTAGTTGACCTCGCGCACGTGGCGGCTCATCAGAAACTTGGCCACACCCAGCGTGTTGTAGATGGTGCGCTCGGTGTGCCACAGCGTTTCCTCGAAATGGTCGTACAGGTGATCGGCGTCGAGCCGCAGGATATCCTGGTCGGCGCCGGTGGCCTGCGCCATCTCGGTGGCGATGGGTGACTCGTCGTAGTCCTCGTTGTCGAAGCCAATGGTGAACGCCTTGACCGGTTCCTGGCGGGCCGCGGCGGCCAGGCCGAGAATGGCGCAGGAATCGATGCCGCCGGACAGGTAGCTGCCCACGGGCACGTCGGCCGTGAGCCGGTGTTGCACCGCTTCCAGTAACTGGGCGCGCACGCCCTCGATGTAGTCCTGTTCTGAATAGCTGGTGGGGTATTCCGACTCATGTGGAAACGCCATGTCCCAGTACCTGCGCTCTTCGACCTGCAGGCGGCCGTTGCGGCGACGCACGTCCAGCACATAGCCGGGGCGGACCTGGTGGATGCCCTCAAACGCCGTGGTGCCCGGCACCATGGTCTGCATCAGCTGGTGGTACACGCCTGCGGGGGCGAACTTGCGCGGCACTTCGGGA
>JASFNS010000292.1:0-3804 GCA_050116915.1 Thiogranum sp.
GGACTCGGTAACGTCGCGCACCTGGACCGAATACTCCGCGACCGGCTCGTAGCGCTCGGCGTAGCAGCTATCCAGCACCCAGTCGAGCATGGGCCACGCCATTTCCGGGAAGCCGGGGAAAAAATGATGCCGGTTGACGGTGAAGCCCGGAATGCGGTTACAGGGATTCGGAATCAGCTGACAGCGTTCCGGCAGCTCCGCCATGCGGATGCGCGTGGGGTAAGCCTGCTCGCCGAACTGCTGCTCGATCATTGCGACGGCGTCGGGATGCGGCACCAGCCGGGTTCCGAAGGCGTTCGCCGCAGCCTGCCGGGTCTGATCATCGGGAGTGGCGCCAATGCCACCGAAACAAAACACCGGGATACTGTCGAGTCTGGTCTGACAAAGCGTTTCGGTCAAACGGCCGAACTCGTCGCCGACGTAGCGACACCACGCGACCTGCATGCCGCGCCGGGCCACGGTGTCGATGACATGCGCCAGGTGACGGTCCCGGCGCTTGCCTGACAGCAGTTCGTCACCCACCACCACAACGCCGATAAGCTGGTGGTCCGTCACAACAACAGCTCAACCACTGCGAAGGTCTGCGGTTTCAGAGCTGCTCGACTCGCTGCCGGCCCGCGGACGGACAATCCCGGGCCGGGCGAGCTTTGCCGTTCAGCGCCTGGCCGCCGGTGCAGCCTGGTTGGATTGCCATGCCGAGGGTGAGGCAGAAGCGGGGGCCGCGGCAGCCGAACGCAGGTCGGCACAATGAATGAACGGGGATGTTCCCTCGGTGCTCACATAGGTGATCAGGCACTCCTTGGCGTTGTCCTCGTCGACGATCTTCCTGACGATCAGGTCACCCTCGCGCAAATAACTGGTTTGTGCCATTCCGCCCTTGGCGGTGCTGGTATGAGTACCGTAACACTGCAGCGATGGCGAGGTACTGCCGGTATTCACATAGGCGATCAGGCAGCTCTTGGTGCTGTCCGGATCCACGATCCTGTACACATCAAGATCGCCTTCGCGCAGATGCCCGCTCGGCACAAGCGTGTCCGAGTCCCTGAATTTACCCGCTGCCGCGTTCTTGTAGCAGTCAATCGAAGGCGACGTGCCGGCCGTGCTCACGTAGGCGACCAGGCAGGAGACGTTGTTTTCGAAATCCTTCAATTTCCGAACAATCAGTTTGCCCTCTTTGAAATGCCCGACCTGGTCAATCCTTGAACGAAACCCCGAAACCACGTCATAACAAGTCATGCTGGGACTTGTACCCATGGTACGGACGTAGAACGCCAGGCAGATCCGGTTACTTTCAAGATCGGAGATGGTACGCACGATGAGATCGCTTTCGCGCATTTGGCCGGTCTGGACCAGCAGCGTGGACTGATAGTCTCCGGCGTGGGAGAGAAAAGGCAAGGCACATGCCAGCAGAAGTAGGAACCGTTTCATGGCTAGACTCCAGGTGCTTTTTTATTTATCTATGTCGTTATACAGGCTGGCGTAGCGGCAACACTCAACTGATGAACACCAACTGTCGGGTCTATGTTGTCATAGCGCCGCGATAAAGCAATACGCCTCCAGCTGTTATTGTAGTACACGCCGGGGGCTTTCAGACAGCTGTCGGGCGCACGCCCGCAGAGATGTTGCGGCGGCCGGAACGCCACGCAGCCACTTGCCCTGACCGGGGCGGCGACGTCCAGCGTTGCAGACCATCCCACCTCCGCTCGACTGTTGCAGTGCGTTGAATCTGTTGCAGCGCCGTTGCATTTGCCTGGAAGCCGGCGACACCATTTAAACTTCAAAGGCTTAAACTGCAAATGCGCCACCCCACACGCTTCGCGTGTTGCACCGCGTTATGCAGCGCAATTCTTCATCCACTGCAAAAACAATATGTTGTGGATTGGTACATAGATTGCAGCAGTATTATCAAAATGCCCTGCGGAGCTCGGCGAACTGCTGACGCACGTTGCTGCGCGGGTGATTAACAACAGCGTCGGGGACCAGCCTGTGGTATCAGTAGTCTATAATTTTCCAGCAGAGTCCCCTGTCTGCAAGGCCCTGTGCCAAAGGGCGTGCGGCCCTGGGGTGTCGGGGCCGGCGATCAGCTAGAGGTTCAGCTTTTCAAATGGCGAGTGGAGATACTACGGTGATTCGGAAAACAACTCTTACCAGGCTGTCTGTTGCGGTACTTTGCATTGCGGGCGCCGCAGCAGCCAACGTTGCCCAGGCATTTGATATGGGCAATATTATGAATCCGTCGCGCTGGTTCGGTGGCGACCACGACAGGTACTACGATCGCGGCTATTATGGCTATGGTGGCCCTTACGGTGGCTACGGCCCGTGGGGGTACGGCGGCTATGGGGGTCCCTATGGCCCGTGGGGCGGCGGCTACCCGGGCTACGGGTGGGGGGGTTACCCCGGCTATGGCGGCTACGGCGGCGGCTACCCGAGCACCATTGTGGTCAACCCGACAGCGGGATCCAGCAACGAAGCGCCCCCACCCCCGCCGCGGCTGCCCGAATAAGGCCTGATCCGGTAACGACCGGTCAACCCGTCAGGGCGGACGATGCTCACCACGGGGAGACCTCGCGCCCCCCGGTTCGACACCAGCAATAGCCTGCCGTCATTGCGGCGGGCTTTGTTGTTTTCCACCGGGCGCCCTGTAGGCTCATCGGCAGTGAATCATTAGAATGCGTCCATGAGCACCGATCAGGCAAAGTCACAACTCATGGAGTTCGGCCGGTATGCCCACGGGCGCAGCTGGGTGCCCGCGACCAGCGGTAATTTCTCCCAGCGCATCGCCCCCGATGAGATTCTCATCACCGCCTCGGGTGTTCACAAAGGCTATCTGAGCGAAGACGACTTTCTGCGCGTCAGCCTGGCCGGGGAACCGCTCGACCCCAAAACGCCTTCCGCCGAGACGCATCTGCACCTGCAGCTTTATCGACACTACCCTGCGGCCAACTGCGTGTTACATGTCCACACCATTGCAGCCACGATACTTTCAGACATCGCGGGGCCCGCCATGCGCTTTGCGCAGCTCGAACTGCTCAAGGCTTTTGACGGCATCGATACCCACGAGGTCGACTGCAGCCTTCCGGTCATCCCCAACAGTCAGAATATGCAGACACTGGCGGCTGCCGTCGAGCCATACCTGTCCGAGCCGATCCTGCCCGCCTATCTCATCAGCGGTCACGGGGTTTACGTCTGGGGCAAGGACTACCCGGGCGCCTTCCGGCACCTGGAGGCACTGGACTTTCTCCTCAGCTGTGCGGTCGCGAGACCTGG
The DNA here is from genome assembly GCA_050116915.1 of Thiogranum sp. Classification (GTDB taxonomy): domain Bacteria; phylum Pseudomonadota; class Gammaproteobacteria; order DSM-19610; family DSM-19610; genus Thiogranum. The sequence continues at coordinate 3,268 of JASFNS010000292.1, forward strand.
CATCCTGCAAACCTGACAGCATGCTTTCGTTGTATACTCGCACGCGCCATTACACCTGCACAGGGCCCTGACAATGAGCACACTGGCTGTCTATTCCTCACCGGATACGAGCCCCCGGGTACTGCACGATTTCGACGACATCGCCGACGCGCTCGCCGGGATCGGCGTGCTGTTCGAGCGCTGGGAAGCGAACCGCCCGCTCGCCAGCAACGCCGACCCGCAGAGCATACTGACGGCCTACCAGAACAGCATCGACCGGCTGAACCAGCGCTTCGGCTTTCAGTCAGCCGACGTGATCAGCCTGAATGCCGATCACCCGCAGAAGGACGCATTGCGCAACAAGTTCCTTTCGGAACATGTCCACACCGACTTCGAAGTGCGCTTCTTTGTCGACGGCAAGGGGCTTTTCTATATTCACAAGGACAATAAGGTCTACCTGGTATTGTGCACCCGGGGCGACCTGATCAGTGTACCGGCCAATACCACGCACTGGTTTGACATGGGAACAGAACCCTGTCTGCAATGCATCCGCCTGTT
>JASFNS010000293.1:0-3797 GCA_050116915.1 Thiogranum sp.
ACTGACCTGTGAGCAACTCATACGGCGTCTGATTCAACTTATCGGCGCCGCAAATCGTTCGCTGAACGTTGCCGATATTCAGCAGCTGGTACTTAGGCGAGAACGCTGCGGCCTCACCCTTGTGCGTCCAGATATTGCCGTCATCCATGTACGCGTCAAGGGGATCGACAAACTGCGTATCGCCGTGGCCACCAGCCGCGGAGGCTTGTCCTGCACAGTCGCCCAGGGACCCGCCGGCTGTGCTGCAGCGGAGTTGTCCCCGGTAAGACTGATTGTCTTGATGCTGGCCCCGCTTGACGATCCAGCGGGCTATCTACGCGGCATTTCCGCCCTGGCCCAGTCGTGCCAGCATGCGGCATTCGTCGATCAGCTTTTGTCCTTCGATGACCCCCAGAAGGTCTGGAGATTATTCGATGAGGCCAATCACCATCTCCCTGCCTATGTGAAGGCGCGCGATATGATGCGCACAGACTTTCCCCAATTGCATGACACCGACACTCTAAGCACCGCAATAGACATGTTTTGCAGGCTCGGGGTCAGCGAACTTCCGGTCATTGACACCGACGGCGATCTTGTCGGTATAGTCACCGAGGACGAGCTCATCAGGGTATGCCTGCCGGAATATATCACATGGATGGAGGACCTTTCTCCAATCCTGAACTTTGAACCCTTTGCTCAAATCCTCAGGCAGGAATCCGGTCTACCGGTGCTGGAGATTATGCTTTTTGCAGAACGCTATGCGACCGTTGACGAGGATAGTCCCGCCATACAGGTCGCGAAGGTCATGTTGCGTCGTGATGTCAGAGAGGTCTATGTACTCCGGGACAAAAGCCTGGTAGGCGTTATCACCATCCAGGATTTCATTCACAAGGTACTAAGGTCCTAGACCCGGGGAGACTCGCGGTGCGCACAAACGAATTTGATGCAGCCATGTCAACGCCAGAACTGGCAGTCCGGTTTCTAGTCCTGGCATTATTGAGTGGCAGTGTAGCAGCTTTGGCCTATTTTGCATGGGGACTTAACAACGCCCAGGTCATATCGGTAACGGTCTTTCTCATCATCATTCTGGCGACCCTGCTCTTCTGGACCTTCAGACTCGCCATCGCTTTTATCGGTCTACCGGTGCTGATCCTTACCGGGACGCTCGACTTGCAGTGCTTCAGGGAGCACTGCGCACTCGAAGTCATCCTTTTCCTGATCGGGATGATGGTGGTTGTCGGCGGGTTGCGCGATCTGGGATTTTTCACCTGGATAATACAGGGCATCCTGAGAATGAAAGGTATGACGGGACGGCGGTTCGTGCTGATCTCAGGAGGAGCCTCCGCGCTGACAGCGTCCGCCGTGGATGAAGTGACCAGCATACTGTTCATGGCCGCCCTGATATTCCAGGTGTGCGATGTACTGAAAGTTCGTCCGGTTCCCTTCCTCATCATATCCGTTATGGCCACCAACATCGGCAGCTCGGGCACCATGCTGGGAAACCCGGTCGGCATCCTCATTGGAAGCCGTGCCGGGCTGACCTTTGAGGATTTCATCCTCTGGGCATTTCCGGTGATGCTGGTGTCTCTGCTCGCTACGATGGCCCTGCTTCTTGTCTGGTACCGCGAGGAAATCAGAGAGGTCGATAAGAGACTGCAACAACGGCGCGGCCACGCGCTGCCGCTGGGGCCCACGGTAGCCGTTCCGTACCGTCGCGGATTACTTCTTATCACTGGCACCATCGGACTGGTGGCCCTGCACCACCGTATCGAGCTCTTGCTGGGCCTGGAAACAAATACGGTGCTCTACATGGCACCACTGGTGTCTGCCGGCATTGTCATGATCTGGCGGCGCGGGCGGGCTCGCCACTACATAGAACATGATGTCGAATGGTGGACACTACTGTTTTTTCTCATGCTGTTCGGCGTTGCGGCTACGCTTCAGTATACAGAGGTCACCAACGAAATCGCCCTGTCGCTGAAACACCAGATCGGCGGCAAGCCCGAAATGCTTGTGCCCTTGGTGATGTCCATGGCCGCGCTTGGTTCCGCCTTCGTGGACAATGTTATTTTTGTGTCCGCCTTTATACCTGTGGTTCAGCAACTCGTCGGTGAAACCGCCACCGTGCATCCGCTGTGGTGGGCATTATTATTCGGGGCATGTTTCGGCGGCAACATAACCATGATCGGCAGTACCGCAAACATTGTGGCACTGGGCATGCTGGAGAAACGCTATCGAATCCGAATACATTTTTTTGAATGGTTCCGTGTCGGGTTGGCAGCGGGGTTGATAGCCAGTGTTGTCGCCTGGATGGTCCTGTCTGTCACGGGACCGCTGATGACTGGCCAAGGTTGAATGAATACCCGCGGCGAACAGCGCTTCAGCTTCTTGTCTTAATATCCCGAAGCGACAGCGTAAGCAACGCAGGTGTAACAAGAGTTGTTATGACAACCATTACAACGATGACTGCGAACATAGTAGCATTGATGACACCCAGCGTTTTGCCGATGAAAGCGAAGGCCAGCCCGACCTCACCTCTGGGGGTCATGCCGAAACCTACCATCAGGCGCCTCGTTTTCCTACCTGCTCCGAGGGCGCTGATCCATTTGCCCGCGACAGCAGCGCCCAGCACACCCAGCGTCAGATAGACAATGTGCCACTCCAGCAACAAGTCAAGCTTGACCTGTATTCCCATCAGCACAAAAAAGACCGGGACGATGAGGACCTCCAAGGGTGCGAGCAGTTCCCGTATGGCACGCTTACCCTGATGATAGTCTCCCCACGCGTTGAAATAGCTGTCGTGCATGAGCAACCCGGCAGCAAATGCGCCGACGATCGGGGACAAAGATATGGTATTGGCCAGTACGATTAAAACCATCGCCAGTATAAATGGCACAAAGAGCATCGCCTCGAGTACGTTGAAGCGGCTCATCATCCAGGCAAGAAATCTGAGAAAAGAGGGGCCCAGCCCGAACGCACAGACTATGAACAGGCAGGCATGCATAATCGTCCGGCCGATATCGCCAAGTGCGGTACTGCCGGTCATGGCAATGCCAGAGACGATGGCCAGCATAACCAGACCGATGATATCGTCGATTGCAGAAGCACCAAAAATGATGTCACCTTCCGCCGAGTGAATCTGTTTCAGTTTACTGAGGGTCTGCGCCGTTACGGCAACGCCGGTTGTACCGAGCGTGGCTGCAATAAATATGTGCCCTACCTGGGATGTTGCGGGATCAAACAACCACATGACCAGGAATCCGAGGAGCATGGGAACGAATGCGCCAATGACCGCCACGTTCAACGACTGACGACCCAGACGGTGCACTTCGGCCATGTGGGTATGAAGACCGACATGAAACAGGACGAACATCACGCCATAGTTTGTGAACATCTCCAGAGCCTGGGATACCTGCAGGTACAGGCTACCTTCCGGTCTCCTAAGCATGCCGATGATTTCGCTGCCCGCATTGTTGCCAATGACCATACGGGCTGCCTCATCCCAGGTCTGCCCGGCAAGTGAAAGCCTCGCTATATCACTGCACGAGGCCGCCTCGCGGAGGATCACCATCAGATCGTAACCCCAGTAGTAAAACAGATTGCCAATCAGGACTCCCATTAGAATCTCTACCAACATGGTAGGCAGGCCGAGCCGACGTGCGCCGAGACGACCCAGCAACGCGACTGTCAGGATCATCACAACCCCTAAAATGATGGGCAGGTGCGCAACGCTCTGGTGTGCTGGAGACATGTGTTGGTATTTCTTAACTTGGAAACTCTGGTTCGGATGACCGGGGTGGCTATGAAACAGTTACCGT
>JASFNS010000294.1:0-3787 GCA_050116915.1 Thiogranum sp.
GAATATTGCCCAGGCCATAGAGGACCAGCAGCCAGAGCGAAAGACCGCGTTTGAGTTCAGCGGGCTGATTCATGCGTTCAGCGCCGGCATGGCAGGCAGACCGGCCCTGGACCGCGGTCTACACGCCGGTTGTCAGGCGTGCCGGTACAGGCTGCGGGCCAGGCCACACTACAGGGCTCTGTCGCGGTTTTCGTCGCGGGACTCTTCCCAGTAGTGTCTCCACTGTTCCATGAAGTCTTCCATTTCCCGCCACCAGTCGGGGTCGGCAAAGAACGGCATCGACCCGGGCCCGGGGTGTTGCCATGACCGCCACGGTCCATTGTCCCGCGACTCGGCGCTTTCGCCCAGTTCGACGGTCAGCGTCCGGTTTTTTCTGTCGCGAATGATCTCGACATCGACGGGCTCGCCAGGGTCGAAATAATCCACGACGCGCTGAACGTCATCGATATCGTGAATGGTTCGGCGGTCCATCTTTACAATGACATCGCCGGCGCGCAGCCCGGCCTTGTCGGCGGGACTGCCCGGGTAGACCTCGGCGACCAGCGCCCCCGTGCCTTTGGCTACTTCAAAGGCTTCGCGCAGCCCCGGGGTGAGTGGCTGCAGCTTGACCCCCAGGTAGCCGGGCGAGCCGCGGTTCCATTGTCGCTGCCAGCGCGGCGATGGCGGCGGCGTCGCCTGCGCCCTGCGCGGCATGAGCTTCACCGTCGAGGCGGTGCCGTCGCGGTTGTACTTCAGTTCAAGCGGCACATCCGTTGCCGCCTGCCCGACCAGCCAGCGCAGCCGTGGTACCGAAAAAATCGGCAGACCGTCAATTTCAACCAGGATATCACCGGCGCGCAGGCCGGCCTCTTCAGCGGCGCTGCCGGGGAGCACGCGGGTCACCTCGACACCATAGGCCAGTCCCAGTGAGTCCAGTTCTTCGAAGGGAATTTCAGCGACGAGTACGCCCAGTGCCGGGCGGTCCGCGGCTTCGGCCGCAGGTGGCCCCCATGCCGGCGGCGGTTGGGCGACGGCCGGTGGCAGGAGCGCAACCAGCAGCGCGGAGCCTATCAACAAATGGCGTAGTAAAGACATCGCGTCAACGCCCTCCCGGTATGGTTACCCGGGCCCCGACGGCCGCCGAACGGAGGCGAAAAACAAAACATGCCAGCCTTGCGCCGCAGCGCTATTGGCAGCTGTCATCGCCCCGCGGGGAACCGCAGGTCCCGGTTTGTCCGCAAAACTCAGCGCTGCCCGACCTCCGGTGCCTGTCGCGCGGGAACCAGGCCGGCTTCGGCGAGATGCGCCTGCAGCTCCGTGGCCGCGAGCCGGGTCAGGTCTTTGGCCAGTTCGCGCAGCTCGATACCGGACTTGGCCGGCAGCACCAGCGCTTCACGCAGATGGCCCAGCATACGCTTTTCCGCCACAACCACCAGTTGGCGGGCCTGCTGGCGTTGCGCCAGGGCCACAGCGTGGCCGGCAATGTCGTGCGCGAAGCGGCGCTCGTGTTCGCGTTCCTCTTTGTCTCGGTGATCGTCGTAGCCGTGTGCCTGGCCGTTTTGCGGGTTTACGCTGCCGCCGGTCCGCGTTGTGCTGTATTTCTCGCGGCCCGCCAGCTTGTGCTCGGGGTTCGCCAGGTCTTCGTGCTCGACCAGGTCAGGGCCCGGGGGGGACGTGATGCCGCCGTCCAGCGTGAAAAGACGCGCCCGCGTCCCGTCGGCTACCATGATGCAATAGGTGTTCTTCATCTGTTTTCTCCTCCCGCACGTGGCGCCGGCGTCCGATGTATTGCCAGTGCCTGTATTAAGTTTAGTCCGGATTGGGGAGGGGCAGTGGGGAACGCGCGCCGGACGGGGTTTTCTCTATGCTATGCCGGCACAGTGTTACAATCGGGACTCGTTTACGGCTATTGCTCACACCCCTATGTCCAGCGACTGGCAACCCGTCATCAACGCTTTCAAGGCCGTGGTTCCACCGGTGGACTTCTGGTCGCTGCGCCTGGTGTCTGACGAAATCGAAACGCTCAGCGTGCGCGAGGGCGTGGTGCAGCCGCCGAGCCTGGCGCAAAGCCGCGGCGCACACATCAGCTTCGTGGATCGCGGCGGTTTCGCCTATGCGGCCACCAGCGCGTTGACGCGCGAGGGCCTGCACGCGGCGTGCGAGCAGGCGCTTGCGTGGCTGGCGGTGAGCCGCCGGCACGCCTTGATCGACGCCGGGCGCATGCCACGGCCCGAGCGCCCGGGCCGCTATGCCTCGGCAGTACAGACGCCATGGCAGGCCTGGAGCCTGGCCGAAAAGCTTGAGCTGCTGCAGCGCATCAACCGCGAACTGAAGATAGATGCAGCGATCGTTGACCGGCAGGCCCACCTTTGCCGCCGGCAGACCGATGTGACTCTGCTCACAAGCGATGACGTGGCCATCGAGCAGGCATTTCACTACATCATTCCGGGCTTCCGTGCGGTGGCCAACAAGGGCGCGCAGACCCAGATGCGCAGCGGTGGCGGCTGGGGTTCGGCGCGCCAGGGCGGGCTGGAACAGCTGGCCGGTTTCGGCTTCCCGGATGCTGCCAGGCGGGTGGCCGAGGAGGCTATCGCCCTGGTCGAGGCGCCCGAGTGTCCGGCCACGACCGCCGATGTGCTGCTCATGCCGAGCCAGATGATGCTGCAGATCCACGAAAGTATCGGCCATCCGCTGGAACTCGACCGAATCCTGGGCGATGAGCGCAACTACGCCGGCACCAGCTTTGTCACGCTCGACATGTTCGGCAGCTACCGCTACGGGTCCGAGCTGCTCAACGTCACTTTCGACCCGGGCGTCGCGCAGGAAATGGCGAGCTATGACTTCGACGACGAGGGCACACCGGCCGATCGGGTCCATCTCATCCGCGATGGCATCCTGCTGCGCCCGCTCGGCGGTGCCGTCTCGCAGCGCCGCGCGGGGCTGGACGGTGTGGCCAATGCGCGCGCCAGTGACTGGAACCGCCCCGCTATCGATCGCATGGCCAACCTCAATCTGGAGCCGGGAACCAGCAGCCTCGACGAGCTGATTGGCTCTGTCGAGCACGGCGTGCTCATGGACACCAACCGCTCCTGGTCGATCGACGACAGCCGTAACAAGTTCCAGTTCGGCTGCGAGCTCGGCCGGCTGATCGAGAACGGCGAGCTCAAGGGCCTGGTGCGCAACCCCAACTACCGCGGTATCAGCGCGACCTTCTGGCGCAACCTCGCGGGCGTGGGCGATGCCGGCACCTTCGAGGTATGGGGCACGCCCAACTGCGGCAAGGGCGAGCCCAACCAGATGATCCAGGTCGGCCACGCCTCACCGGCCTGTGTGTTCCGCGACGTCGAAATCTTCGGGGGCGACTAGCCGTGGAAGGGTATTTTCGCCAGCTCGCCGACACGCTCTGTGCGGCCCTCCCGGCGGCCGAGGTGCTGCTGCTGAACTACCGGGGCGAGGACTCGGATTTCGTCCGGCTGAATCTCAACCGCATCCGCCAGGCCGGCAACGTGCGCCAGCAGACGCTGTACCTCGGTCTTGTCGCCGCGGGTCGCCAAGCCACCGCCGTGATGCCGCTCTCGGGCGGCCTTGGTGACGACCTGGCGCGGGCCCAGGCGCTGCTTGGTCGCCTGCGCGAGCAGTTGCCCTTGCTGCCCGAAGACCCGCACCTCAACTACGCCACCGAGGTGCACAACAGCATCCGGCGCGGCGACAACCGGCTGCCCGCGGCGGGCGAGGCGCTGGAAGCGCTCCTGGCGGCCGCGCACGGGCTGGACCTGGTCGGCGTGTGGGCCGGCGGCGAGATGAGCCA
>JASFNS010000295.1:0-3783 GCA_050116915.1 Thiogranum sp.
CCAACCTACGGGATCACCTTGCCCGGCCGGCACAACCGTAGGTTGGGCTGAACAACGTGAAGCCCAACAGTCCAGCCCGGGTGGCAACCGGATCAGCCTATTCCGGCCTGTCCCGCCAGTCCGGTTTCACCAGCTGTTTCGACCAGCGACGCTTGGTGCACATCCACTCCTGCGGCCTCTCGCGGATCCAGGATTCAAACAAGGCATTGATTTTTCTTGTCATCTGCATTATCTGTGCAGGTGTTTCCAGGGTCGTGTCGTCGGCTCTCACCGGGCTGTGGAAGGTCACCCGGAAACGGGCGCCGTCAAGGCGCTGGACCTGCACCGGAATCAGGTCGCAGTCGAAACGCAATGCCAGCTGTGCCGGCGTGACCGAGGTGAGCATGTCGGCGCCGAAGAAGGGCACCGGTTCACCGGAATCCACACGCTGGTCCACGATCAGGCCGACTGAGGTGCCCGCCTTCAGGCGTCGCACCAGTTCCCGGGCGGCGCTGGCGCGCTCGACCATGCGATAGCCCAGCGCTTCCCGGGCGTTGCGTAACAGCCGGTCCATATGCGGGTTCTGCAGCGCGGTATATACGACCGTGAGCGGTACGCCCAGGTGCGCAATAGTGCCCGCGCCGATTTCCCAGTTGCCGAGATGGGCTGTCACAAAGACGGCGGGCTTGCCGCTCAGCTCAAAGACGGGGAATTTGTCCTGCATCACGATTTCCAGGCGCTGGTCGGCCTGCGTGCCGCAGATCTTCGGCAGATGGGGGTATTCCGCCACGATCGCACCCAGGGTACCCCAGATGCCCTCGACGAGCCCATCGATCTGTTCGGGCGATTTTTCCGGAAAAGCGACCTTGAGATTGCGCCGGATGATACGCGTCTTGTCCATACGCGGACCAATGCGGCGCGCCAGCCGGGCCGCAAGCCGCGACGCTGTGTCCGGCGCGAGCAGCCGGCTGATTGTGCCCAGCAGTCCGACCAGCCACGCCTCCAGCACCCACAGCAGGCGCAGCAGGCGCGGGGAGTGGACTTTGTGTTTGTCGCCGAGAAGGAGTTTCGCCAAGGCGTCGTTATCCGCAGTGAACCATCAACCCGCTACCGCGGGGCGCCTATTGTGCGGGATGTCGCCGGTCAAGACCAGATCGCGCCGGTCCCGCACGGGTATGAAGACGGGTGCGGGTTTCATATAATTGCGCCATTCATAAGAGGGTACCGGCAGTGGATTACTGCGTTTTTATTCAGGCCAACGACAAACAGCACCTTGGCGCGGTGATCGCCGAGTACGCGCTCAGACGCAATTCGAAGCACAACGACAAGTTCGATATCCGGGTCATGAACTACGATGATTTCCCGGCTCTGCGGGCCCGCGAAGGCGACTACTACCTGCGCGACGGTGGCAAGCGCCAGTGGGTGCGCGACGACCTGCAGTCGTTTACGCCCACCCGTTTTCTGCCGCCGCAACTGATGAATTACCAGGGGCGTGCGGTGGTGATCGACCCGGACGTGTTCGCGCGTGCCGATATCTGGGAACTGCTGTCGCGCGATATGCAGGGTAAAGCCATCCTGTGCCGGCCGAAGTCGGGCGCCAAGGGGCGCCGCGGCTGCCTGGCCACCAGCGTGATGCTGCTGGATAACGCCAAACTGACCCACTGGAAGTTCGAAGAACAGTTTAACGCCATGTTCGATTTCGAGCGCGACTACATGCAGTGGGTGTGTCTGAAGTATGAAGATCCGGACACCATCGGTTTTTTCGAGCCGGAATGGAACGACTTCGACCATTTGACCGAAAAGACCAAGATGCTGCACACCACCAAGCGCAGGCACCAGCCGTGGAAAACCGGTTTGCCGGTCGATTTCCGCGCCGCCGACACCTTCCGCCTGTTTCCGCCCAAGCACTGGATCCGGCGGACGCGCCGGGCACTGTTCGGCGACTACGGACTGGCGGGCAAATACAAGGAGCACCCGGACCCGAACCAGGTGGATTTCTTTTTCGGCCTGCTGAAAGAGTGTCTCGAAAAGGGTGTTATTACCGAGGCGACGCTGCGCGAGGAAATGGCGCACAACCATATCCGCCACGATGCCTTCGAAGTGCTGGAGCGCACGCCACCGCTGGCGGCATGATTAAAATGGATCGGTAGCCTTCAGGTGCCGCTGGCCTTTGATTCCCGCGTTTCCGGGTCGGCGGTATAGCCGAAAAATGGCGAGAGATTCTCCGCGGTTACGGCCTCGATCTGCGCCACCTGCTGATCATCGAAATAGTCCCGATAACCACCCACCTTGGCGCGCCGTACCTTGTAGCTGTTGGGGTTGGAGCGGTCTTTCGGCACCATGCGGCCGCCGCTGAGCCAGAAGGTTTTCTTCTCTTCCATCTTTTTCATATTCTCGTAGGAGGAGAACTCCACGGCATCGCGGACCTGGGCGTCGTCGGCGGGGGTGCCCATGAAGGCGACGAGTTTTTCCAGGGTTTCCACCGGCCGCGCTTTCAGGTCTTCATAGCGGAGCAGGAAGAAATCCTCCATGCGTGGGGCTTCATTCGCCCACAGGTTGAGAAAATCGATGACTTTCATCAGTCCTGCGCCGGGACGCATGACGAAATCGAAGATCGAAACGTCGGCACCGTGCTCCGGGTACTGGTTGATGGCTTTCTTGTTGGTTTTCATGCGGTATTTCCACTGGAAGAACTGGGACACCGCCACGTCGCGCGGGTCGCGCGCCAGCAGCACGACTTTCTTGCCGTAAAAGTCCACCTTGGAATCGGTGTGCCCGGTGTAATCGCCGATGTAGTTGTCGTGCGTGAAGAACATGCGCGGAATAGCATGATTCATGTTGTGGAAGTTGTCGAAGCCGATCAGCGCGCGCTCCGGCAGGCCGTAGATCTGCTGGTAAAGGCGCGACAGCATCACCCGCAGCCAGGTGCGGCCACTCTTGCCGAATGACACCAGCACGATATCGGCCTGCTGCAGCTTGCGGAACTGTTCACGCCCGCGCAGCTTGCGTTCGGCTTGCAGCTTGTCGGCCTCGCTGGCGAACACCATGCGGGCGCGCAGCAGCATGCGGCTGATTTTTTTCCATAGGGAATGCATCGCCTGGGGCGCGGAGGAAAACAGGTATGACATGGGTAAACCGCTGAATGAGACGGCGTGCAGACTACGCGCGCGGCCCGGTTTAATCAAGTTTTTATAAGGAGTAACAAGCCAGCGGCGGGCCTTGCGCCGAGCGCTGATCGGCCGATCTTTTATGGGGGTTTTTTATGCCCCCAAAAGCACAACTTAACTACTTGATTTGCTATTAAAAACATTGATCCCTTTTGCTTGACACCTGTAAACCTGCTGGCCTAGACTCAAGCGCTTCGCCCTACAGCTTAACAATAAAACAACGCGACTCAGCGCCGGGGCGCGTCGGAAGAGGTTGGCATGCTGGAGAATTACCTGCCGGTCCTGATATTCATGGCCGTTGGCATCGCGATCGGGCTGATTCCCGTGGCGGCCGGTTTTCTGCTGGGTCCGCACAAACCCGACAGCGAAAAGAATTCGCCTTACGAGTGTGGTTTCGAAGCCTTCGAAGACACGCGCATGCGCTTTGACGTGCGCTATTACCTGGTAGCAATCCTGTTCATCATTTTCGATCTGGAAATCGCCTTCCTGTTCCCCTGGGCGGTGGTGCTGGAGCAGATCGGCTGGTTCGGCTACATCGCCATGATGATATTCCTGGGCATCCTGGTGATCGGCTTCATCTACGAGTGGAAAAAGGGAGCGCTGGAATGGGAGTGAGAGAGATCTCCGCCATGCCGGG
>JASFNS010000296.1:0-3781 GCA_050116915.1 Thiogranum sp.
GCAGGACCATGCTTTCACACACGAACAACTGGTAGTGTATCCCGTCCGTACCGGCGTAACCGACCTGCAGGTCCTGTCCCAGGACTACAGCCCCGGCGTGATTGTCGACGACGACGGGCTTGTCGACGGCGGCTTTGTAGACGCCGTGTGTGCACAGGGATTTGAGGTGCTCGACCTGCAGCAGGTCGGTGTGTTCGTAGTGGCGGAACAGATTGTTGTACTCTGCCGGCGGCAGGGCGAGGGCATAGGGCCCGTGAAAGCCCGCCTTGTCGAGCGTGGTAATGGCGGCGAGCACGTTGTTCAGCGCGGTGTCGAGATTCGCCCAGTCACCGCCTTTCACCGCTTTACGGCCCTTGGCGCTCAACAGTCCCTCCAGGCCGAAGTCGGCCTGGCCTGCATATACGAACTCTTCTTCGCGCCGCGCGACTGCCTCGGCGGCATCCTCCACTTCGGCGAGACTGAGCGGCATGCCCTTGTCCAGGTGTGCGGCGAGTCGCCGCGCGCTGAGCCGGCAGGACTTGCGCAACATCGGTACGGAAACGGCCCGGCTGACAATCGCCCCGGCCTCATCGGGGCCCGGATCCCGGCAGTAGTCGTCGGTGCCCAGTTCAAGCGCGGTCAAGCCGGGACCGAACGGTCCTTCGACCGCGAGGAAGCGCCGCCCTGTCAGCAGCGCCTTCGCGGCTTCAACGGCCGCGACGTCTATCCGTTCCCATACCGAGGGCGGGAAAGGCGCCTGTTTTCTGTTGAGATGGTCCATGGTGTTCACTCCTTCAATGCGCCGATTGAACGGGTGCCCGCGGCGCCAGCGGATGGCGATGCGGTGGTGTCCTCTTCCACTTCGGTAATGGCTGCATCGCTGAAGACATAGGTGCGAAGCTGGCGGTCGAAAAAGCTGTCGTTGCGGCGCAGCCATTCGATCAGCATGGCCGCGTGCTCCATCTCTTCGCGCATGTTGTGTAACAGGATTTCACCGAGCGTCCCGTCGCGGCAGGCGTCGGCGCGCTGGCGGTACCAGTCGACCGCCTCGAGTTCTTCCTGCAGAGAAACCAGTGCCCGGTGCATGTCCCGGGTCTGCTTGCTGAGATGCTTCCTGGCTTCGTGCAGTTCTTCGTGTGCCATAATCATCGCTCCTGTCTTTGCCGATGCAGGTCAGCGCTCAAACACCAGGCTCTGGGGCTCAGCGCCGAGATCCTGAAGCGCAGCCGTTACCGCATCCATGAAGCCCGGCGGGCCGCACACATAGAAGTTCTGATCGAAATGCTCGATCCTTTCCGCCAGGAACGCCTTGTCGACCCGGCGGTGTTCGTAACCCGGCACCTGTGCAGCATCGGTACAGGTCAGGGTGCAGCGCTCGCCAAGATAGTGGCGCAGTTCCTTCTCGCAGATAATGTCGGCCGGCGTCTTGTTGGAAAAAATCAGTGCGTGGGCGTCGAGGCCGGACTCGCGCGCCTGCGCGCGCAAAATGGCGATAAACGGGGTGATGCCTGCTCCGCCGGCGAGAAATACGCCGGGACCCCGGTAGCTGATGGTGCCGAACGGTTCCGACACGAGCAGTTCCGCACCCGGCGTCAGCGTGTGCAGCTCGCGGGTCACACCTTCGTGCGCGGGATAGCGCTTGATGGTGAATTCCAGAACCTTGTCATCGACCAGGCCGGTGGGCGTGAACGGTCGGCCCTCATCCTGCCATTGCGGCCGGTTGATCGCCAGCTCCACGCCCTGGCCGGGTTCGAATGTGAAGCCGGGTGGCCGGCTGACCAGCAGGCGCTTGACGTCATGGGTGACGAACTCGCTCATCAGCAGTGTTACCGCGTGTTGTTCAGCCATAGTTTGCCTCGGTTATCGTCGCGCTGTCGGCTTTGCCTCGCGGCTGACTGCCTCGGGCACCGAAAGCAGGCGCTCTCGCTGGTGTTTACTGGCCAAGCTCCTGTGCCACGAAATCCCAGTTCACCAGGTGCCAGAACGCCTGGATGTACTTGGGGCGCGCGTTACGGTAGTCGATATAGTAGGCGTGCTCCCAGACGTCGCATGTCAGCAGTGGCTGCTTGCCGTCGGTCATCGGGTTGCCGGCATTGGCGGTATTCACGATATCCAGCGTACCGTCGGGATTCTTCACCAGCCACGTCCAACCGGAACCGAAGTTGCCTGCCGCCGCTTCGGAAAAACGGTCTTTGAAACCCGCGAGGCTGCCGAATGCCTTGTCGATGGCCGCGGCCAGCTGACCACTTGGGCTTCCACCGCCATCAGGGCTAAGGCAGTTCCAGTAAAAGGTGTGATTCCATACCTGTGCGGCATTGTTGAACACGCCGCCCGAGGCTTTCCTGATAATTGTCTCAAGGGGCGCAGTTTCGAATTCAGTGCCCTCGATCAACTTGTTCAGCTTCTCGACATAGCTGGCGTGGTGCTTGCCGTGATGGTAGCGGAGCGTTTCGGCCGAGATGTGCGGTTCAAGCGCGTTGTTCGGATAGGGGAGTTCCGGGAGTTCGTGCTGTGTCATGGCTGACGGTCTCTTTGCGTGTTGTGTCATGGTTAGCTGCCTCTCTGAACGATCAAGTTGTAGCTGTTGATCCTGAAGTTGAGTCATGCGGTTGTCGCTGGCCGGGTGCGGCCGCCCGTTTTTCGGGTGACCCTGGCGCGCTCAGTGTTGCCAACCCAGGCGCCGCGGTGATACGCGGGTGTCAGGGATCCCGGTGCGCTTACGGTTGTCTGATCGCCGTCATCATGCGCTGCGTCGGGCGCGTGGGTAGGCGGCGCGCTGCCGCGCGCGGCGTGTGCCGTCCCGTAGCCATCACCGGCGGGTTGTCGGGGTTCGGCGGTCGCACGGGTGGCTCGCCGGGGTCCGGCGGTTCCACCGGTGGTTTCGCGGGCCCCGGCGGCTTCCCGGGTGGCTTGTCCGGCCCCGGCGGCTTTACCGGTGGTTCGCCCGGGCCCGGCGGTTCGACCGGCGGGTGCTTTGGGTCCGGCGGCCCGCCAGGGGGATGCTGTGACAGCCGCGACCACGCCCGCCACGATGCCGGGATATCCCGCCGGGCGACGCGGCTCGCGGCGCCTGGCCTTCCCTGCTCGCAGTTGTAGGGTCGTTCACGTTTCATACCGTGCACAATGCCAAAACACCCGATCCACAGCATTGAAAAATATCAATGACGCCCACGCCGGTGGGTTTGCGGCAGGTGCTGCAACGTGGTGCCGGCGGTGCCCGGGACAATCAGGCCGGTGGGCAACACCCTGGTTTACCGAAACTCGTGCAAACTGCTTCTTACCAGGCGACACGGACGGCTTTCCGCCGGCTGCTATACTGCCCACTGAGCCTGACCAGGGCGCCTCAGTAAATGCCGTTGTCACTGACTCATGCCTCGCGGTAGCGGCTTACCCGGCGAGGCCCTTGACGGAGCGGACCGATGAGCAAGCGTAAGAACCAGGGCCAGTTGTCGGGAGACGAGGAAGAGGATGCGGTCCGCCGCTCGGCGCCACGCGCCGCGGTGGTGTTCGAGGCGATTCGCCACGAAGCCATGGATGAACTCGAACGGCGGAACTCCGCCCTGTTCTGGTCGGGGCTTGCCGCGGGCCTTTCCATGGGCTTTTCCTTTATCGCCGAGGCGCTGCTCCAGTCGGCCCTTGCGGATACGGACTGGCGACCGCTGATTTCCAAACTCGGCTATTCGGTCGGCTTCATGATCGTCATCCTCGGGCGCCAGCAACTGTTCACGGAAAACACGCTGACCCCGGTGATCCACGTCCTGCAGGAGCGTCGGTTGGCCGTGCTGCTGGGCGCGCTGCGCCT
>JASFNS010000297.1:0-3745 GCA_050116915.1 Thiogranum sp.
GGATACCCGGTGGTGTCGGGCCCGGCGGGCTCGATCCAGCCTGCCATCCGTCCGGCTGCTTTAGGAGGCGGGCTGCCCGGCTGCCAGGGCGGCTTGCGCCGCGGCCATCAGGGCATCGACCGACACCGCGCCACTAAGGCGTTTGTCGCCGATAAAAAAGGTCGGTGTGCCGGTCGCGCCGTTGTGTACTGCGGCGGCGAGGTTGCGCTGCAGCCGCTGTGCGTAGACCGGATCATTCCAGGCCTGCTCGAGAATCTCTCGCGGTACCGCGCATTCCTCGGCCAGGTTTTCCAGAACGGCGCTGTCGCCGATGTTCCGGCCTTCCACCAGGAAGCTCTCGAACAGGCGCCGGTGCAAATGGTAGAAGACATCCGCGCCGAGCGTTTTGCTGGCCTCGGCAAGCAGCAGGGCCTTGCGCGAATTGGTGGTGAAGGTGTGGGGCGACAGCTCGACACCCTCTGCGCGCGCCATCTCCGCGAGTGTCCCCATCAAGCCGTCGAGGCGCGCCTTTGAATAACCGAGTTCTTCGACCGGTTTGCCTTCGGCGGGACTGTCCGGGTGGATTTCCACCAGCGCCCAGTTCACCGCAAGCTCAAAATGTTCGCGCAGCTTTTCCAGGCGCAGGTAGCCGATATAGCAAAACGGGCAGATATAGTCGCTGAGAACCGCCAGTTTCAGTCGGGGTTTGTCGGTCATCCTGATTTGACCTCGGTGCAGCGCCGGGGTTGGGCCGCGCAGACAGTTCGTTGCGTCAGTGGCCCGGGCCGCTGGCGCTATGTGACATTAACAGGATAGTGCATGTGATTTCATTCGCCCAGCCTGTAGAATGAGTGTGTAGGCAGATTATCCGCGGTCCGCTATTGTGTCGAGCTACAACTGGAAGACGGTGCTGGCCATTGTGCTGGAACACCGCAGAGAACTGATTGCGGCGAACCTGATCGCCGTTGTCGCCGTGCTTGCCAGCGTGCCGCTGCCCTTGATGATGCCGTTGCTGGTCGATGAGGTGTTGCTCAAGCAGCCGGCGGGGATGGTGCAGGCCATGAACGGCGTGTTTCCCGCGGCCTGGCACGGGCCGGTCCTGTACATCACCACCATACTTTTACTCACAATTGTCCTGCGATTTACTGCTGTCATGTTGAGCGTGTGGCAGACCCGCCAGTTCAGCCTGATTTCCAAGGACGTGGTTTATCGCATCCGCCGCGACCTGTTGTTGCGCCTGCAACGTATTTCCATGAGTGAATACGAAGCGCTCGGCAGCGGTACGGTGACCTCGCATTTCGTCACCGATCTGAATGCCGTCGACGATTTCATCGGCATGACCGTGGCGAAGTTCGTGATCGCCGTGCTGTCGCTGATCGGCGCAGCCGCCGTGTTGCTGTGGATGCACTGGCAGCTGGCCCTGCTGATCCTGTTTCTCAATCCGCTGGTGGTGTATTTCACCGTCATGCTCGGTAAACGGGTCAAGCACCTGAAAAAGCGCGAAAACCAGGCCTTCGAACTGTTCCAGGGCGCGCTCACCGAAACCCTGGACGCGATTCAACAGATCCGCGCCGCCAATCGCGAACAGCACTACCTGCGCCGGGTGGTGGACACCGCCCGGCGCATCAAGCGCGATTCAGCGGCGTTTTCCTGGAAGAGCGACGCCGCGAACCGCCTGTCGTTCTTTATCTTTCTCATGGGGTTCGACCTGTTTCGCGCCGTCAGCATGCTGATGGTGGTGTTTTCCAATCTCACTGTCGGCGAAATGATGGCGGTTTTCGCCTACCTGTGGTTCATGATGGGCCCGGTGCAGGAAGCATTGAACATCCAGTATGCGCTCTACGGCGCGCGTGCGGCCCTGGAACGCATCAACCGCTTGCTGGCCCTCCACCAGGAACCTCAGTATCCCCACGAGGAGAACCCCTTCGAAGGCCGGCGTGCCGTGTCCGTGCAGCTCGACGACGTGCACTTTCGCTACGGGCGAGGTGATCCCGTGTTGAATGGTGTCAGCCTGACCATCAACGCCGGTGAACGCGTGGCGCTGGTCGGTGCCAGCGGCGGCGGCAAGTCCACGCTGGTGCAGGTGCTGTTGGGACTCTACCAGCCGACCCGGGGAGAAATCCGTTTTGACGGGGTGCCGGTGCAACGCATCGGGCTCGAGGTGGTGCGCGATCACGTCGCCACGGTTTTGCAGCACCCGGTGTTGTTCAACGACAGCGTGCGCAACAACCTGACACTCGGGCGCGCGCACGCCGAGGAAGACTTGTGGCGCGTGCTGCAGCTGGCGCAGCTGGCCGATGTGGTGCGGGAAATGCCGCAGCAACTCGAATCCCGGTTAGGCCGCCAGGGCGTGCGGCTCTCCGGCGGCGAGCGCCAGCGCCTGTCGATCGCGCGCCTGCTGCTGGGAGACCCGCAGGTGGTGATTTTCGATGAGGCAACCTCGGCCCTGGATACCGAAACCGAGGCCAGGCTGCACGCGGCGCTGCGCGAGTTTCTTGCCGGGCGTACGGTGTTGATTATCGCTCACCGCCTGAGCGCGGTGAAACAGGCCGACCGCGTGTATGTTTTCGAGGACGGACGGATCGCCGAGCAGGGTACGCATCTCGAACTGATCAAGTCCGACGGACTGTACAGCCGGCTATATGGCTAGCGCAACCGGTGGCCGGCTACACCTTGAACTCGTTGACCAGCGATTGCAGCTGACGCGCCACCTGTAGCAGATTCTGACTCGCCCCCGCCGTCTGTTGCACGCCTTCGGTGGTCTGCCGCGAAATGTCACGAATGGCGACCACGTTGCGGTTGATCTCTTCGGCCACCGCGCTTTGCTCCTCGGCGGCGCTGGCAATCTGGACGTTCATGTCATTGATTTCGCTGACGGCAGTTTCGATTGACTGCAGGGCCCCCCGGGCTTCATCGGATTTGCGTACGCTGTCTTCGGATTTTTCCTGACCGGCCTGCATGGCATTTACGGCGTTGCGCGCGCCCTGCTGGAGACGGTCGATCATGGCATGGATTTCCTCGGTCGATTGCTGCGTACGGCTCGCCAGGGTGCGGACTTCGTCGGCGACAACGGCAAAACCGCGGCCCTGTTCGCCCGCGCGTGCGGCTTCGATAGCGGCGTTCAGCGCGAGGAGATTGGTTTGCTCGGCAATGCCGCGAATCACGTCGATGACGGTGCCGATGTTGTCGCTCTCGCTTTCCAGTTCGTGAATGATGATGGTGGCCTGATTGACCTCTTTGGACAGGCTCTGAATCGACGCGCCGACGCTGCTGACCACGCTGTTGCCGTTGCTGCTGGCGGTATTGGCGCGGTCGGCGGCATCGGCTGCCGCGGCGGCGTTGCGCGCCACTTCCTGCACCGTGGCTGACATTTCCTCGATGGCAGTGGCCACCTGGTCGATTTCGGAATTCTGTTGCTGAATGCCGGTGTTCGACTGACTCATGGTCGCGGCCGTCTGCTCGGCGCTGCTGCCCACCTGTGCGGTAGCACTGATGACCTGCGACACCAGGGCGTTCATCTTCTCGATCATGAGCGACATCCGGGTGGTGATTTCGCCCAGTTCGTCGCGCGAGTCGCTTTTGGGCTGGAAGGTCAGGTCGCCGGCGGCAAAGCGCCCGACAGCCTGCCCGAGCTGATCGAGCGAACGCCGCGTGGTCAGGTAGAAGCCGCCGAACAGGTAGGCCACCATCAGCAGGATTGCAACAGCCAGGCCGGCAAACACCGTTTCCTCGCGTTGCGCCGTGGCGATGCGCTTGTCCAGTGACG
>JASFNS010000298.1:0-3738 GCA_050116915.1 Thiogranum sp.
CACGCCAGAGGAGATGCAGGCTCTTTTCGCCGATTTGCCCGAAGCCCTGGAAAACAGTGTGGAGATCGCCCGGCGCTGCAACCTGGAGTTGAGCTTCGGCAAAAACTATCTGCCGGAATTCCCGGTCCCGGCGGGGCTCAGTATCGAGGAGTTCTTCCGCCAGCAGGCGCGTGAAGGTCTGGAGCGGCGCCTGGCGAGCCTGTTCGACCCGCAGGCGGCGGGGTTCGCCGAACAACGCAAGCCCTATGACGAGCGGCTGGAAACAGAACTCGACGTAATCGTTTCCATGGGCTTCCCGGGCTACTTTCTGATCGTCGCCGATTTCATCCAGTGGGCCAAGCACAACGGCGTGCCGGTCGGCCCGGGCCGCGGCTCCGGGGCGGGTTCGCTTGTGGCCTATGCGCTGACCATCACCGACCTCGACCCGCTGAAATACGAATTGCTGTTCGAGCGCTTTCTGAATCCCGAGCGCGTGTCCATGCCCGATTTCGACGTCGACTTCTGCATGGAGGGACGTGACCGCGTTATCGACTACGTGGCCGAACACTATGGCCGGGAAAAGGTCTCCCAGATCATTACCTACGGTTCCATGGCGGCCAAGGCGGTGGTGCGCGACGTCGGCCGCGTACTGGGACATCCTTACGGGTTTGTTGACCGTATCGCCAAGCTGATTCCTTTCGAGATCGGTATCACGCTGGACAAGGCGCTGGAACAGGAAGAGTCGCTCAGGCAACTCTATGAAGAGGACGAAGAGGTCAGGGCCATACTCGACATGGCGCGCTCCCTCGAAGGCTTGTCGCGCAACGCCGGCAAGCACGCCGGTGGGGTGGTTATATCGCCCACCAAGCTGACCGATTTCACGCCCGTTTACTGCGAGCAGGGCGGGGTAAACGTTGTCAGTCAGTTCGACAAGGATGACGTCGAAGCGGTCGGACTGGTCAAGTTCGACTTTCTCGGCCTGCGTACGCTGACAATCATCGACTGGGCGCTGCAGACGATCAACAAGCAGCGGCGCGACGCGGGCGAGCAACCGCTGGATATCAGCGCCATTCCGCTCGAGGACAAGGCAGCCTTCGACCTGCTCAAGGCCTACAAGACCACCGCGGTGTTCCAGCTTGAATCCCGCGGTATGAAAGACCTGATCAAGCGCCTGCAACCCGACTGTTTCGAGGAGATTATCGCCCTGGTGGCGCTGTTCCGACCGGGGCCGCTGCAGTCGGGCATGGTGGACGATTTTATCAACCGCAAACACGGCCGGGCCAGGGTTGAATACCCGCATCCCGACCTGGAGCAGATTCTCAAGCCGACTTACGGCGTCATACTCTATCAGGAACAGGTCATGCAGATCGCCCGGGTGCTGGCGGGCTACACGCTGGGTGGCGCCGACCTGTTGCGCCGCGCCATGGGCAAGAAAAAACCCGCGGAGATGGCCAAGCAGCGAGTCATCTTTACCGAGGGCGCGCTGGCGCGCGGCGTCGAGGAGAAGACGGCGACCTATATTTTCGACCTGATGGAGAAATTCGCCGGCTACGGTTTCAACAAGTCGCACTCGGCGGCCTACGCGCTGGTGTCGTACCAGACCGCCTGGCTGAAAGCGCACTATCCGGCGCCCTTTATGGCGGCGGTGCTGTCGGCGGATATGGACAACACGGACAAAGTGGTCAACCTTATCGAGGAATGCCGTCATATGCAGCTGGAGGTGGTTGCTCCTGACATCAACCGTTCGGGCTATGCGTTTACCGTAGAAGGCGACGCGACGGTGGTGTATGGCCTCGGCGCCATCAAGGGCGTAGGCGAAGCGGCCATCGAGGTGATGATTCAGGAACGGCTCGCCAATGGTCCGTTTGCGTCGCTGCCGGATCTTTGCCGCCGTGTCGATTCGCGCAAGGTCACGCGCAGGGTTTACGAAGCGCTGATACGCTGCGGTGCGCTGGACAAGCTGGGCGACAACCGCGCCGGTCTCATGCAACAACTGCCCGAAGCGCTGAAATCGGCCGAGCAGCACCTGCGCGATTCGGCGGCGGGTCAAACCGATATGTTCGGCAATGTGATCGTGGCGCCCGCGTCGCACCCCGAGGTGTCCTCGGTCGGCGTCCCCGAGTGGGACGAGGAAACCCGGTTGGCCGGCGAAAAGGAAACCCTGGGCCTGTATTTGACCGGCCATCCTATCGAGCGTTACCGCGAAGAGCTTGCCAGTATCGTCACCGCGCCACTGGCGGAGCTGGCCGAGGAAACACCGGCGGCCGGCGCCGGTACGCAGCGGGGCAGGGAGAAAAACGTGGTGCTCGCCGGCCTGGTGGTTGAACTGCGCACACGCAATACCCAGAGTGGCGGCCGCATGGCTTTCGTCACCCTCGACGACCGCACCGCGCGCATGGAGATCCGGGTGTTCTCCAGGGTCTTCGACCAGTACCGGGCGCTGCTCGCCAACGACAAGGTGCTGGTGGTGCAGGGCACCCTGGGTTTCGATGACTTTTCGGGGAGCATGCGTCTCAACGCCAACAAGGTCTACGAGATCGACCAGGCGCGTGAAATCTATGCGCGGCGTCTGGTGGTCAGCATCGGTGCGCAAAGAGCCGGTAACGGCTTCGTGAAATCACTGGCGGCGGCACTCGGACCTTACTGCGATGGCAGTTGCCCGGTCGGTATCCAGTACCACAACGGTTCCGCACAGGCGCACATCACCCTGGGTGATGAATGGCGGGTGCACCCGACCGACGAGTTGCTGCATCGCCTGCGCGAGCTGGCCGGCGACCGGCAGGTGACGGTGATGTACGGCTGACGGTCCGCCGTTTGCCGCAGACAGGCGGCGACAGCATCAGCGAAACCGGTGTTGCCGTGTAGCGACGACTGCTATAATTTCCCTGCATGGCAACAATATCGGTGCGGCTGCAAAAATGCGACGGGAGAGACCCGCTGGCAATCGCCGGAACCGCCACTATCTTCATAGTGCACCGCTGAAACAGCCATTAAGTTTTTGAAAAATAGAGGTAATCCTTGAGCGAGCCAATAGCTCACCAGGGGCTCGCGGACGGCGCGGCGGAAACGTGTGACGGAGTTGGAAGGATGGGTGTCAATCTCGAGGGTCGCAACCTTCGCAGCCGCTACCAGCGCCAGCCGGTCAGTGGCTGGAGTCGGATACCGGAACGCGCACCTGAAGATCACCCTGTGCGCATCTACACGCTCGGCCGCTTCAGCATCCAGTTGCACGGGGTTGCCGCGCCCTCGAAACACGCGCGCCAGCACCGACCGATAGAACTGCTGCAGGCACTGATTGCACTGGGTGGCCGGGATGTAGGTATCGAGGTGCTCAGCCAGGCCTTGTGGCCGGACGCCGACGGCGACCTCGCCAAGAATACCTTCGATGTCACCCTGCACCGACTACGCCGCCTGTTCGGCGTCAAGAACCTGCTGCTGTTGTGCGACCATCGACTGACGCTGAACAGTGACCTCGCATGGGTGGATGTCTGGAGCTTCGAACGGCTGGTCAATCATGCCGAACGCCTGCTGCCACGTGCCGACGAGCCGGTAGTCATGCGCCAGCTGGCGAGGGTCGGGGAACGCCTGGTGACCCTCTACCAGGGGAATTTCCTGGAGCGCGAGGGCAGTAACGCCTGGTCGCTGAAACTGCGCGAGCGTCTGCGCAGTAAACTGCTGCGACACCTGCTCGACACCGGCCAGGTCTGGGAGCGGCTGGGCGACTGGGATCCGGCCATCCGCCTGTACCGCAAGGGACTG
>JASFNS010000299.1:0-3738 GCA_050116915.1 Thiogranum sp.
AACCCTGCGTGTAAGTATCAACATTCCTATTGTCTCCTTGACCTGCTTTTCTTTGCCAATCTCACGGTTATCGCGGTTGGCGTATCCTGTACGGGCAGCCAACAGAGTTGTTGTCGGCCACCGACTATAAAACTATAACCAGCCAGCAGATTTTTGTTTTTATTGGCTATTTCAAGACAGCTAACGGCTGTCGGGACAGTTCAGGCGGTAGCGGCCTGACTCAGTTGGAAGGCTTCATGCAGCGCACGCACACCCAGCTCGAGGTACTTTTCGTCGACGACGACCGACACCTTGATTTCGGATGTGGAAATCATTTTGATGTTGATGCCTTCCTTAGCCAACGCCTCAAACATAGTCGACGCAATGCCGGCGTGCGAGCGCATCCCTACCCCCACCAGTGAGATCTTGGCGATTTTCGTGTCGCCCGATACCTGCCGGGCACCCATTTGACCGGCGACTTCCTGCAGGATTTCCAGGGCGCGCTGGTAGTCGTTGCGGTGCACGGTGAAGGTGAAATCCGTCGTCTGACCGTCGGGCGCGACGTTCTGGATGATCATGTCGACTTCGATATTGGCCTTGGCAATCGGCCCCAGGATCAGGTGCGCGACGCCCGGCTGGTCCGGCACACCGACAACCGTCAGCTTGGCCTCGTCGCGGTTGAACGCGATGCCGGAAATCAGGGCCTGTTCCATACCTTCGTCCTCATAGGTAATCAGCGTACCGTCGCCTGGCTCGAAACTTGAGAGCACGCGCAAGGGCACATTGTACTTGCCGGCGAACTCAACAGCACGAATTTGCAGCACTTTTGAGCCCAAACTGGCCATTTCGAGCATTTCTTCAAAGGTGATCCGGTCGAGGCGACGCGCTTCCGGCACCACCCGGGGGTCGGTGGTGTACACCCCGTCAACATCCGTAAATATCTGACATTCATCGGCTTTTAGCGCCGCCGCGAGGGCCACGGCAGTGGTATCCGAACCGCCCCGGCCAAGCGTGGTGATGTTGCCGTTCTCGTCGACACCCTGAAAACCGGCCACCACCACCACCCGGCCGGCCGCCAGATCCGCGTTGACCCGCGCACCGTCGATTTCCTTGATGCGCGCCTTGTTGTGGGCGCCATCAGTCAGAATGTGCACCTGCGCGCCGGTATAGGAGCGGGCCGGGCAGCCCTGCGCCTGCAGTGCCATGGACAGCAGCGCGATGGTGGCCTGCTCGCCGGTGGCCAGCAGCACGTCCAGTTCGCGCGGCGCCGGGCGCTCCGTCATGCTGGAGGCCAGCGTCAACAGGCGATCGGTTTCGCCGCTCATGGCCGACACCACGACCACCAGCTGGTGGCCCTGTTGACGGTAGCGGATCACCTTTTCGGCGACGGCGTGGATACGCTCCGGCGTGCCCACCGAGGTGCCGCCGTATTTCTGGACGATAAGTGCCATGAGCTAAGATCGATAACTAGGCGCGAAAAGCCGGAATTAAACTACAAATCGGGACGGGATAAAAGAATTTGCGACAGATTTCAGGCGGTCGCGGACCCGGCAAGCTGCTGCTTCACCCAGTCGCCGACCGATGCGAGCGCCGCATCCAGGTTTTCCGGCTGACTGCCGCCGGCCTGTGCCATATCCGGCCGACCGCCGCCACGCCCGCCGATCTGGGTAGCCACGTGATTGACCAGTTCACCGGCTTTTACGCGCCCGGTCTCGGCCTTGGTCACCCCCGCGACGAGCGCGACCTTGTCGCCGTTGACCGCAGCGAGGATAACCGCGGCGGCACCCAGTTTGTTTTTCAGCTGGTCCACGGTCTCGCGCAGGCCCTTGGCGTCGGCGCCTTCGAGTCTGGCCGCGAGCACCTTGATGCCCTCGACCTCACGGGCCTGCCCGGCGAGATCGCTACCCTGCGAGCTGGCCAGTTTGGCCTTCAGCGCTTCCAGCTCTTTCTCCAGCTTGCGATTGCGCTCGAGCAGCTGGCCGACCTTGGCGGCGGCCTCACCCGGCGTGCCCTTGACCATGCCGGCGACCTCGTCCAGATTCTTTTCCAGCGCCTCGATGTGGGCCAGCGCCGCTTCGCCGGTCACTGCTTCGATACGCCGCACACCTGCGGCAACGCCGCCTTCGGAGACGATCTTGAACAGGCCGATATCGCCGGCGCGGCGCGCGTGGGTGCCACCGCAGAGCTCCACGGAAAAGTCACCGATAGACAGCACGCGCACTTCATCACCGTACTTCTCTCCGAACAGGGCCATGGCACCGGCTTCCATGGCCTGGTCGATCGGCATGACGCGCGTTTCGACATCGGCGTTGGCGCGGATCTGCGCATTCACCCGGTTTTCGATGCGCTGCAGTTCTTCCGGCGTCAGTGGCTGGAAGTGCGAGAAATCGAAACGCAGCCGGTCCGGGTCCACCAGTGAGCCCTTCTGCTGCACGTGCTCGCCCAGCACCTCGCGCAGGGCGGCATGCATCAGGTGGGTCGCGGAATGGTTGAGACGCGTCGCGGCGCGCCGCTCGTGGTCGACCAGCGCTTCGAGCCGATCGCCCACCGCAATGGCGCCCTGGGTCAGTTCGCCGGCGTGAATAATGGCGCCCTCACCCTGCTTGCGGGTGTCCAGCACCCGGAACACCCCGCCCTGTTTGCGCAGCACGCCGCGGTCGCCCACCTGGCCTCCGGATTCGGCGTAAAACGGGGTGTGCTCCAGCACCACGATACCCTGATCGCCGGCCTGCAGGCTGTCCACCGCCTTGCCGTTCACGAACAGGCCGGTAACTGCTGCCTCATCGGTCTCGCGCTCGTAGCCGGTAAACTCACAACTGCCGGCGATAGTCAGGCCACCGGTATCGGCGGCAGCAAAATGGCTGGCTGCGCGCGCGCGTTCGCGTTGCGCGGCCATTTCGGCCTCGAAGCCGGGCATGTCGATACGCAGGTTGCGCTCGCGGGCGATGTCGGCGGTGAGGTCGACCGGGAAGCCATAGGTGTCGTAGAGCTTGAATACGGTATCGCCGGGGATTTCGTCGCCCGGCAAAGCGCCGATGGCCTCTTCGAGAATCTTCATGCCGTTGTCCAGCGTCTCGGCGAAACGCAGCTCTTCCTGTTCCAGCACCTGCTCGACCTGGCCCTGTTGTTTCACCAGTTCCGGATAGGCGTCGCCCATCTCCGCCGCCAGCGGGGCCACCAGCTTGTGGAAGAAACTCCCGCGCATGCCCAGCTTGTGACCGTGACGGATAGCCCGGCGGATGATCCGGCGCAACACGTAACCGCGGCCTTCGTTGGACGGAATCACGCCGTCGACAATCAGGAAAGCACTGGCGCGGATATGGTCGGCGATAACGCGCAGCGACTTGCTTTCCAGGTCGGCGGTGCCGGTGATGGCGGCAGCCGCCCGGATCAGGTTCTGGAACAGGTCGATCTCATAGTTGCTGTGCACGCCCTGGAGAATGGCGGCAAGCCTTTCGAGCCCCATGCCGGTATCTACCGAGGGTCTGGGCAGCGGCGTCAGCTCACCGCCGGCATCGCGGTTGTATTGCATGAACACCAGGTTCCAGATCTCGATGTAACGGTCGCCGTCTTCCTCCGGCGTGCCCGGTGGCCCGCCCGGCACTTCCGGGCCGTGATCGTAGAAGATTTCCGTGCAGGGTCCGCAGGGCCCGGTGTCACCCATGGACCAGAAGTTGTCCTTGGCGCCGATACGCGAGAAGCGCGCCGGATCGACACCGATGTCATTCAGCCAGATATCCGCCGCCTCGTCGTCGTCCT
>JASFNS010000300.1:0-3729 GCA_050116915.1 Thiogranum sp.
TATCGGTAACGCTGGTCGGCATGCTGCTGGCTGCCAGCACCGGCATCGTCGGCGCCACCGTCGTCACCATGGGTCTGTTGTCGTTGCCGACCATGCTGAAACGCGGCTACGACCCGCGTATCGCCACTGGCACCATCTGCGCTTCGGGCACCCTCGGGCAGATCATACCGCCGTCAATCGTACTGGTGCTGCTGGGCGACGTGCTTTCGTCCGCCTACCAGCAGGCACAGCTCGACGAGGGCATTTTCTCACCCAAGACCGTGTCGGTCGGCGACCTGTTCGCCGGCGCGCTGCTCCCGGGTATTCTGCTGGTGTTTCTGTATCTCGCCTACCTGTTGCTGGTGTCTGTACTGCGCCCGGCCGCCATGCCCATGCCTGCTGCCGACGCCCCGCGCCCGCCCGGCGGGCTGGCCGCGCTGCAGGCACTGCTGGCGCCGTTGCTATTGATACTCGCGGTGCTGGGCTCCATTCTCGGCGGCTTTGCAACCCCGACCGAAGCCGCCTCGGTGGGAGCCGTCGGCGCCATGTTGCTGGCCGCCGGCGCGCGCCAGATGACACCCGCGGTATTGAGAGACGTGGTGCGCAGCACCCTGAAAGTCACCAGCATGGTATTTCTGATTCTGATCGGGGCATCGGTGTTTTCACTGGTATTTCGCGGTTTCGGCGGCGACGATCTGATCGAGGACCTGCTGCTGCAACTGCCGGGCGGGGTGGTCGGTGCCATGCTGGTGGTGATGCTGGTCATGTTCCTGCTCGGTTTTGTGCTCGACTTTATCGAGATTACCTTTGTCGTCGTGCCCATCGTCGGCCCGATACTGCTCTCCATGGGGCTGGATCCCGTGTGGCTGGGCATCATGATTGCCATCAACCTGCAGACTTCCTTCCTGACGCCACCGTTCGGCTTTGCGTTGTTCTATCTACGTGGCGTTGCGCCTGCGGAAATCACCACCGCTGATATCTATCGCGGCGTTGTCCCCTTTATTGTGATCCAGCTCATCGCGCTCGGTGTGCTGGCCCTGTGGCCGTCGCTGGCCACCTGGTTGCCACAGCAGGTCTACGCTGGTTAGAATCATTTTAAACAAGGAACGACCCATACCTATCGTTATTGTCGCCGGCGACAGGCTCAAGCAGCCCGCCGGCAGGGGGCTAAATGCATCAGCAGCGCCAAGGTGGCTTCATTCTTCTGGTCGAGGACAATCCCGACGACGTTGAACTGACCGAGCGCGCGTTCAAGCGCAGTCACCTGGGCAACCGGGTTGTTACCAAGCGCGACGGGCAGGAAGCCCTGGACTATTTACTCGGTGCCGGCGACGAGGCCCACGCGCCTGTGCTTCCCGATGTGATTCTGCTGGACCTGAATATGCCGCGCGTCAACGGCCTGGAGGTTCTGCGCCGGGTGCGCGCGGCGAAGCGCACCCGCTATTTGCCGGTGGTGGTACTGTCGACCTCCGATGAGCAACGCGACATCGCCGACAGTTACCGGCTGGGCGCCAACAGCTATATCCGCAAGCCTGTCGACATGCACGAGTTTTTCGACGCCATCCGCTCGGTCGAAACCTACTGGACGGTGCGCAACGTGCCGCCCACGCCTAACCGGCGCGGGCGTTGAGGTAGGCACGTTCCGATATGTTTTCCCAGGCCGTGACCTGTTCACGGAACGCCTGAAAGGACGCGTACACCCGACCCGACAGCTCATCCTTCCCCGCAACCTCGGCGACCACCTCATCGGACAGTTTTTTCAGGTGCTGCAACACGTCGTCCGGTAGCGCCCGCAACTCGACATGGTGTTCCTTCACCAGTGTCTGCAGCGCCTGATTGTTGCGCGCCATATACTCCGACAACATGTCCTGGTTGGCCACACGCGCGGCATTGAGGACGATAGCCTGCAACTCCTCGGGAAGCGCTTCGAATGCCTTCTGGTTAACCATGCACTCAAGGGTGGTGCCCGGCTCGTGCCAGCCCGGGTAATAATAGTACTTGGCGGCCTTGTACAGACCGAAGGCGAGATCATTGTAGGGGCCGACCCACTCGGTGGCGTCGATGGCACCCGACTGCAAGGAGGTAAACAGTTCGCCGCCGGGCAGATTGACCGGCACGCCGCCAGCACGCGCCAGCACTTCACCGCCCAGGCCCGGGATGCGCATCTTCAGGCCCTTGAGATCGTCCAGCGTGTTGATTTCCCGGTTGAACCAGCCTGCCATCTGTACGCCGGTGTTGCCCGAGGCCATCGGCACAAGACCAAACGGCGCATAGGTTTCCTGCCACAACTGCATGCCGCCGCCGTGATACAACCAGGCGTTCATTTCGTCGGCTGTCAGGCCGAAAGGCACCGCGGAAAAAAACTGTGCCGCTTCGCTTTTGCCCTTCCAGTAATACGAGGCACCGTGGCCAAGCTGGGCGGTACCCTGTGACACTGCGTCGAACACCTCGAATGCAGGTACCAGTTCCTTGGCGCCGTAGACCTTCACCTCGATGCGCCCGCCGCTCATCCGGGTAATCTGCTCGGCCAGGAAGTTCGCGCCGGTACCCAGGCCGGGGAAGTTCTTCGGCCAGGTGGTTACCATTTTCCATTTGACCGGCTTGAAACTGCGGGGCTCGCCCGCCGCCGCGGCCTTCGGCGCCTCCTGCTGCGGCTTGCAGGCCGCCGTCAAACCGGCGCCGGCCAACAGCGCGCCTTTGCCAAGCCGCCCCAAAAAATGTCTTCTCTCCACGAGTTCCTCCGGTGGTTGTTCGCGTTTTCAGCCGGTCATTTTACGGAATCTGCCAATCAGGGTTGGCGATTAAATTTATTCTTGCAATTCTATTTGGTTATGCCATTATGCTGTGTAATTTATACGAAATCAGTTGTAGTCCCCTGCAAAATAACATATTTGTAGGGTTGAGCGCTAAAAACCAGTGGCTAAGCGGTCTGAGCCCTGCCTCATTTTTTCGAGGGACAATATGCTCGATGCACCAGAGCGCACCGGCGCCCGTTTTTCGATTCTCCTGTTTCTCGGGTTTCTGGTAACCCCCGTCATCGGCTATGGTGCGGCGGTTCTTTTCGGCATTCTTCCGGTCTGGCAGTTGCAACTGGTACTCGCCGGCGGCGTGGTGCCGGTGTTTTCCGTACTGCTGGTATTCTTCTCCCTGTTTCAGCTGCAGCGCCTGATTACGCCGCTGATCACCTGGGCACTGCAGAATCCGCAGGGTGGCAACGCACCCACCCACCTGCACCGCCTGGTGAGTCGCTACAGCCACAGCTTCTGGGGACTGATGGCGATACACGTCGTGGTCAGTCCGGTGCTGGTGTTCTGGAGCATGGATGGGAGCATCAATACTGAAAACCGCCTGCCGCTGCTGCACTTTGCGCTGCTGCAACTGGTTACCACCGGTCTGGTCGGCACCCCGGCATTCCTTTTCGGCCTGCACCAGCTGGGCAAACTCGCCGGCCATCTCAGCCTGGAAAGCATCCATGTCAGCCTCAAATCGCGCACCCTGCTATTGGCCGGCGTGGTGCCGTTACTCTCCTACGCACTGCTGGCGCACTACAACTGGTTGCACACCGGCGAGCTGGACAGCGGCTATCTGGTAACCTGGGCGGCATTGGGACTGCTGACATTGACCATCAGCTTCCTGGCGATACGCACCACGCAACAGGCCCTGCAACCGTTCCAGGACCTGTTCAGCCGCAGCGGCGCCTCCACCCACGAAGACCTGGCGCAGTTGCGCCCGGCGTCGACGGACGAAATC
>JASFNS010000301.1:0-3729 GCA_050116915.1 Thiogranum sp.
CACCAACTCGCTGCAGGACGACGGCGTGCACTTCCTGCTGAGCGCCAATCTGTACGAGTGGCGCTAGCGCCAGGCGCGGTGTTCCTAGAGCCAGTTCCCTATCAGCAGAAATGGTGCCCAGTAGCTGGGGTGGTGATAGCGCGGGTCATTGAGTAACACAAGCTGCGCCTGCTGCAGTGCCTGGGCCTTGGATACGCCTGGGTCCTTCAGGTTCTTGTAGAACTCGGTGATCAGCAGCGATGACGCCTCGTCATTGATATACCACAGGCTCGCCAAGGCGCTCCTGGCGCCTGCTTTGACAGCCACACCACCGAGTCCCAGTGCGGCCTGGTCATCGCCCACCGCCGTCTGGCAGGCGCTGAGCGTCAGCAGTTCCACGGGCTGTTCACGGTAGGTGGTGCTGGCCATAAAGCCTTCCAGCGTGTCCATGTCCAGCTTGCCGTTGTAAGTGAGCAGGAACGTGTTGCGCGCATCTTTCTCGAATTTCCCGTGCGATGCCACATGCACGATGGAATAAGGCGTCTTGTCCAGATCCTGCTCGAAGTTCGACACCGTAAAGGCCTTGTTCTCCAGCATTTGCCCGCCGTACAGCTTGTGGATGTCGCTAACCTCATCCGACACATCGGGCAGCGGCGGAAAGCCCTGGACGCTGTCGGTCAGACCGGCCACCAGCACCTGTACGTCTTTGCGTGGCAGCGGCCGGGGGTCCGTCAGGGTCAGGCCGGGGATGGTCGCCACGGCATAGCGGGACACCAGAAACTCCTTACCGTCGTAGAGCGCCGAAATCGGGATGGTCCGCAGCACCCCGTCGGGGATGAAGACCAGCGTGTCGATGTCCTGGGCAGCCAGATCCTTTTCCAGCGGTTGAATCAACCAGCCATAGAGTTTCACTGAACCGCGCCTGTACTGATTCGTGATGCGCTTCTCCAGGAGCCCGCGCCAGCGATTGACCTCCTTGTCCAGCTCTGCTGCACTGACCGGAACGCTGTAACGCTTCATGCCGTCGGGCAGGCTCAGCAGGATTTCAAGGCGATCGGGCAGTACAATCGGATAGATCGCCGCGGTGTGTTTGCCCAGGTGGTCAACGCCTGTTGTCCGGGCCTTGAGCGCGGCGACGCAGTCGTCCCGGAAATAGTCTTCCAGTTCCGCGCCCTTGAGCATCTCTACCGTGGAGCGCACTTCGCGCAGGTCCGCCTGGGCCGTCGGCGAACCGCCGGTGGCGGCTGCTCTGCGCAGGAGCAGATCGGCCAGATCCAGATACAGCCGCCCTGCATCCTCGCGGAAATCGCCATGACCGCCCCGGTAGCTGGCCACCAGTTCCGGGCGAATGGATTGCAGATCGGCGACAGCGCGCCGGTAGGCATTGATCGCGGCATCGGTATCCCCCGCGGCGCGCAACAGCCGTGCTTCCTGCCATTCCCACCGGTAGCGTATCTCCGGCGTCGGCGTCGCTTCGAGCTTCCGCAGGGCCTTCAGGGTGTACTGCATCGCATCCTTGCTGCGCCCCGCCTGTTCGTCCAGCGAGCCGAGATAGCCGTAGGCATAGGACATCGCCCTGTCGTCTTTAACCGCCTCCGCGACACTCGCCGCGCCCTCGAGGGCCCGGGCGGCACGCCGTTCGAGATCATCGCGCGCGGGCGCATAACTGCCGGCCAGCCGCGTATACAGTCTGCCGATGCTGATCAGCACATAGGCCTTTTCATGCGAGGGCGGCAGTGCGTCCGCCTCCCGCGTTGCGCGACTCAGCTGTATCAGGGCCTGCTCCTGGCGCTTGCTGTCCACCAGCACCCGGCCAATGTTCACCGAGGCCTTGACGGCCAGCGCCTTGTCACCGGCGGCCTGCGCATCCGCCATTGCCCGTTGATAAGCCGTATTGGCCGCATCGAAATCACCTTGAGAAGCAAGCAGATTGCCCAGGTTGTTCCCGGCAACGGCGGCGGAAGCCGGCCGTCCCGCCGCACGTTCTTGCGCCACAGCGTTTTCAAGCAGCTTTTTGGCCTCATCCGTGCGATCGGAGAGCAGGTATGCCGTGCCCAGGCTGGCTGCCACCTCGGCAGCAAGTTGTTCATCTCCGGCGGCGTCCGCCAGCGTCAGCGCTGATCTGAGACTGTTAACCGCCTTGTAATAGTGCCCGATGGCCAGGTAGGCCTCGCCCTTGTGCTGAAGTACCCGCGCCTGACCGGCCTTGTCACCCGCCTGCCGGTATTGCTGAAGCGCTACGTCCCAGGCCGCCAAGGCGTCTTCGAAACGGCCTGCGCTGAAATAGCTCTTCCCGCTAGCCACCTGCTCGGCGGGTGATAAGGAATCGGAAGGCGCGGTAGCGGCCAGTATCGAAGCAGCGAAAAGGCACCCGGCGGTGATAAACAGGATTTTCGAAAGGAAACGGCATTGCATGTTCTGACCCCCTGCCCCTTGTTTTCATGCACCGATAAGGGAATTCAAGGTATCACATAATCACTCAAATGTACCTATGTGCCGACCACTCACGGGACGGGCATCCGCCCGCATCGGATCTGGTCCCCTACAGATTGAAAATCTGCCCGGGCTGGAGCATCAAGGGCTCGCGTCCATCGACCAGAGCCGAGAGTTCGCGCATGATCTGCGCCTCTTCGCCCGGCTTCTGATGGGTAATATAAAGCACCGGCTGATGATCCAGCTTGCGCAGATCGTCGGCCAGCGTGGATGGGCGGTGATGGCCGGCTATCTGACTCAGTACTTCTTCGTGATCGGCGTACGCACATTCCACAATCAGAACGTCGAGGTCCGGGTAGCTGTTGAGCACCTCCCAGAAGCGGTCCGTGCTGCGCGTATCGCCTGAGAATGCGAAAGACCCGCCACCGGGAGCCTGCACCCGGTAGCCCACGGCCGGCTGCGTGTGCGTCACCGGAATGGCCTCGAAATTACGCCCGTCAAGCGTGATCTGCTGTCCCGGGGCTATTACGTCATACTGGATAACCGGATTTGTCGCATCGGGAAGCTTGGCAAAATCCGGCCAGATCTGCCAGTTGAAGATATGTTGACGCAGCATCTCCAGCGTTTCGATCTGGAGATGTATGGTTATCGGGTTATCAACCAGCGCATCAAACACCGAATCCACCAAAAACGGGATAAAGGCGATGTGATCCAGATGCCCGTGTGTAAGGAATATGTGGCGTATCCTGCCCAGCGCATCCAGCGTGAGATCACCCGCACCGGAACCGCAGTCAATCAGGATATCGTGATCAATCAGTAGTGAAGTCGTACGCAGACCTGGTCCGATACCTCCGCTACAACCCAAGACTCGAATTTGCATGGTGACCTTTGTTAGGGCGTATTGATTGCGAGCGTGTTGACCGGACCTGACGCTGCAGCAATAGGTGCAAAGTATAGGGAAAATGCTAGCACTCCCGGCATGTTGTCGAAAGTTATTTCTGCACAATTAACCGGGGGTCAGCCTGATTGAAGGAAGTCCGGACACAGTGATCCAAGGTGGTGCCCTGCACGCCGAAGCGAACTGACGCAGCATCCCGGCGCACCGGCAGTCAACATGCGGGGTGTCATTGGTCAACAAGGACCCTGCAAAAGGTAGTGGAATTCTTACCAACAATCTGTACCGGAACCGGTCGCGCCGCGAAAAAGACCCTGGCATCGGTAGGGTTCCAGGCAACTCCAAAGGGATCCGCAGGGTCTGGATTTGCACCCTGCGAACAACTGCCCCTCTACGGATAAGCAGTATTCACATTAAGTATC
>JASFNS010000302.1:0-3728 GCA_050116915.1 Thiogranum sp.
CTGAGCCGTTCGCCGGTGTCGCAGAATGTTTCCGATGCGGTTCTCGGGGGCATCGACGGCTGTGTGACGACCTTTGCGGTCGTCTCGGGCGCGGTTGGTGCCGGTTTTTCCGCCTCGGTGGCGCTTATCCTGGGGTTTGCCAACCTGCTCGCGGACGGCTTCAGTATGGCGGTCAGCAACTTCGAATCCATCAAGGCGCAGCAGGATTTTGCCGAGAGCCTTCGGCGCACCGAGCGGGAGCATATAGAGCGGGTTCCCGACGGGGAGCGCGAGGAAATACGCCAGATCTTCCGGAAGAAAGGCTTTGCAGGCGAGGTCCTGGAGCAGATCGTTGATACGATCAGCAACGACCGGGCGCTGTGGATCGAAACCATGCTCATGGAAGAGCACGGCATACAAAAGGGCGGGCAGACGCCCTGGAAGTCGGCGTTGACTACCTTCTCCGCGTTTCTTCTGGTGGGCGTCGCGCCACTGATACCGTTTCTGGTCCCGGGTCTGGAAAGACAGCCGCAGTTTATTGCCAGCGCCTGTCTGGCAGGGCTCATGTTTTTTGCAATAGGCACGATGAAAAGCATCGTGTTCGCCAAACCGGTCATCCGCTCCGGCCTGACCACGCTGCTGACCGGCGGTGCGGCCGCGGGACTGGCGTTCCTCACAGGCTATGTACTGAGAGAGCTGTTTCAGATCGGGGCAATATGATCCGGCCCGCCCTGCGTGGCCCGGTTAAACGGGAACGCCCTCGCAAACGGCCCATGCCGGGCCCTGCCATGGTCGATGCCAGTGCGGGTATGACGTTTATCGCTTGTCAGCAGAAACGTCGTTGTTTTCGGCTTCGCCCAACGTGAAGTAAAAGGTCGAGCCCTTTCCCGCCACGCTCTCTGCCCAAATACGCCCGCCATGCCTGTGAACAATCCGTTCTACGGTGGCCAGACCGATTCCGCTGCCGGGAAACTCGTTGGCATCATGCAGGCGCTGAAAGGCGCCGAAGAGTTTGTCCTTGTAGTCCATGTCGAACCCGGCGCCGTTATCCCGTACGAAGTAGATCGTTTCCGCGCCTTCCCTGACGCTGCCGACTCCGATGCTGGCGTCGGCGCGTTTGCCGGTGAATTTCCACGCATTGCCGAGCAGGTTTTCCATGACAATGCGTAGCAGCAGGGGGTCGCCGTGGGCGCGCAGCCCGGGTTGCGCCGAAAATGCGAGCGAGCGCTGTGGATCATCCTGCCTCAGCGACGCCGCCACCTCCTCGGCGATCGCGGACAGATCGATGGATTCGCGTTGCAGGTCGCTGCGGCTGATGCGTGCCAGTTTGAGCAGGTCGTTGATGAGCGCGGCCATGTTCCCGGCGGCGATGCACACCCGGTTGAGGTAATCCCGGCCGGTATCGTCCAGCTGCTGGGCATGGTCATCCAGCAGGGCGCGACTGAAGCCGTCTATGGCCCTGAGCGGCGCCCGCAGGTCATGGGAGACGGAATAGCTGAAGGCCTCCAGTTCGCGGTTGACGCGCTCCAGCTGGGCGGTGCGGATCCGCAGCCGGTCGTTCAGGCGCTGGATACGTCGTTCCTTTTCCTTGCTTTCGCTCACATCTTCCACGATACCGTCGAAAAAACTGTTGCCGCGGGCATCGCGCCTGGCGGCGGCGGTGATCGCAGCTTCGAACCGGCGCCCCTTTACGGTTTGCAGGTGCGCCGCTTCGCCGCTGACAAAGCCCTGTTCCACAATCTTGTCATTGAACGCGGCGCGTTCGCCGGGGCTGCAATACAGGGCACTGATCGGCTGCCGTAGGAGCGCTTCGCTGGACTCGGCCTCGAAGAGGCTGACCATGGCGGGGTTGACTTCGAGGAAGCGCCCTTCGCCCCTGGGGTCCAGGCGGTAGACGCCGACGGGCAGGTTGCTAACCAGCTCGCGGTAACGTTTTCGCATCTGCCCCAGCGCCAGGCCGCTGTATGAAAACGCGCCACTGATGCCGGTCAACAGCAGTACCAGGACTATAAAGGTGATACCCAGGTTGCGGGTATCCACCGACATGCTTGTCGCGAGTGTCTCGGTGGGTACATGGGAAACGAGGATCCAGCGCTCTTTGAACGCCCACGGCATCCCGTTTGCCCAGGCATAGGTAAACAGCCCTTGCGCAAGCATGCGCTGGGCCTGCGGCTGTTGTGAGTTTATGAGTTGCCAGAGCTCGCCGTAGTGGTCGTCGACACGCGTCGCCTCGTGGCCCGGAAACATGAACCCCCACTCCAGGTCCGGTCGCGGGCCCAGCAGCCAATACCCCCTGTCATTCAACAGCCACAGTTGTCCGGGCCGTTGCTTGCCGAGCGCCCGTAGCTGGTTCAGCAGCCGCTCGGCCAGGTAGTTCAGCACGATCAGCCCGCGCTTGTGCCCGGTGCTGTCAAACACCGGCGTGCCGATGCGAATCATCGGCTTAAGGGGGTGTTCAACCGCGCCGTTTTCCATATTGAGATCCAGGGGCGAGAAATAGACGTCATCCTTTTTCTCGCCCAGGATCGCTTTCACATAATAGCGGTCTGACTTGTCCTGTAACGCGTCGTCGGGCACCGCCTCCGGGTTTCCGGCGTTCCAGTTGATGCGCACAACTTCCTGTCCGTGTTCATCCAGAAAACGCGCCTGATCGAACAGCTCGCTACGTCGAACGAAGGCGCGCAAGTCGGCGGTGAAGCTTGCAAGGCCAGCGGGATCGCCGCTGCCCAGCCATCGGTGCAGACCGGAATGGTCCGCAAGGAACAGCGTATCGTTGTGCAGCGTGGCGAGTTCCGCGGAAAGTTCCCGGTTGGCCAGTTGAATGAGGGTTTCTTCCCGTGTACGGGTCAGGTCTACCCTGGCATTTTTTTCCGCCTGGTAGAGCACCCAAAAGATAGCTGTCAACGCCAGGACAAACACGAGCCAGCATCGGACGATCCCCTTGAAGAACTGGCGCGACCAGATATTTATATCAGAAAGCACTAATATAGCCGTCCGTGACCGCTGTTCGAAACAGTATGATTCGGAGTTTGCCCTATTGCCAGTCGGCGCGGGGCTGGCCGTATGTTCACTGCAGCCGGGGTGGCCCGCAGCGGCGCCCGCATTGGCCGTGCACCGCTGCGGGCGCCTGGTCCTGCTCGACACCGGCTTTTGGCACGGCAGCGCAAGACGCGACATCTCCTGTTTGCGCAAACCGTCTTCTGCGTCGGGGCGATTGATTGGCACGCGGAAATATCCTACCGTTGCAGTCCGGAGGCGGTTTCTGCCGGGATGGAAAGTACATCGGTACTTGTATGGGCAATGGTGTTCGGGGCAATCGGTCTCGGCTTCTTTGTCTATGGGAAGCGGCAGAGGGCGGCGGTGCCCTTCGCGGTCGGTGTCGCGTTGTTTGTCTTCCCGTATTTTGTATCGAACGTATACATTATGGTGACTGTCGGCGCGGTGTTGGTGGCGCTGCCGTATTTCGTGCGACTGTGAGTTCGGTCAGGGTCGCGCCAGGCGGGTGCACCCGGGTTGAATAGACGCGAGCATGAGCGCGATCGACTTCGTCCTGGTCGTGGACAAAGAGAAAGATCCCGGGAGCGATCGGGTTCGGGTTACCATGTCGGGCAAGTTCCTG
This sequence comes from Thiogranum sp., assembly GCA_050116915.1. Taxonomy (GTDB): domain Bacteria; phylum Pseudomonadota; class Gammaproteobacteria; order DSM-19610; family DSM-19610; genus Thiogranum. The sequence goes on from JASFNS010000302.1 coordinate 3,599, forward strand.
CCATGAAAAGACGTGATAAAGTACTGACCTTGCGCAAACAGGGTCCGATACCGGCTTCGGCTTCCGAGTGGCGTCTCCTGCGACGCCGCGAAGCTGCCGGGTTAAGCTGAGGGGGCGGGCGGTCAAGGCC
>JASFNS010000303.1:0-3712 GCA_050116915.1 Thiogranum sp.
TCGTTGCCGCGACAGGCATGGCGGGCCGCCAGGCCCGCAACACTCAACCCGGTCGTGCTGTTTTCCGGCAAAACGAACGGGGCGGCGTCTCCAGGCGCCCCGTTCGGACGCTTACAACACATTGATCATATCGCCCAACTGTTGTTCAAGTGCCGTATACAGCGAGGGTCCGGCATTGCCCGGCTTGGTGCTCAGCGCGTCAACGCTGCTACGCAGTTTTTCTATCTTTTGCTGGTAGTCGCCCTTGGCGGTATCGCCTCCGGCTGCTTTTGCAGCCTGACCCAGCAGCTTGTCGGCTTTGTCGAGTTCTTTCCTGGCCATGTCGGTTTCCTGCCCGGTGAACAGATCGATCCGTGCATTCGTCAGGTGCAGCTTCGCTTCGATCAGGTCAGACTTGAACGGATGACCTTCGGCGCGATACCGCTCCCAGCCGGTGGTGAGATACTCGATGCTGCGGTCGGTGTAGGCCTGCACCCGCTCCAACAGCCGGTGGAATCCGGCACTGACAGTATTGCCGTGTTCCAGGTCCGCCATGAGCGGCTGTGCCTCCTGCAAGAGTTGCCCCGCGGCTTCCCGGGTAGTGTCATCTCCCGACTGTTTGGCCGCGTGGAGAAAGTCGATGGCGCTCTGAAAATCCGCCTTCGCCAGATCGTCGTTTCCCGCGTCCATCGCAACCACCCCTTGATACAGGGCCGCCTTGGCGGAAAACAGCGGCTGCTGAATACCCACGGAGATAAACACCACGGCATCCTCGGCCGACTTCAGTGACTTGTCGGCGTCGTCAAACTTCTTGTTCCTGAGATCGGCCTCGGCCTGCGCCACCAGGCGGCGCGTGGTACTGAGCGGCAGATCGATCTCGGTATACTGCAACGCGGCATCGGTTTCTTCCAGCGCCTGCTTTGCCTTGGCCTTGTCGCCTGCCTCGAGCTTGGCCCTGGCCTGGTCGAGGTGCTGTTTGGCGGCCTTTACCGGCATGATATCGGTCAGCTCATCCAGCGAGCTGTAGATGGGAATCAGGTCGGGCAGCACCTCCTCGGTGTTTTCGTATTCCAGGTGCTTCCTGGCCACCCAGATGCGATCCTTGACCGAGGTTGTCGGCAATGCCTGGTGGATGATGTCCAGCAGCTTGTCCGCCTGACCCAGTTCGGTTTGCGCCGCGCCGGCATCCTTGTTGTGAATCCCCGCGCGGGCCTGGGCGATGTGACGCAGCACCTTCACACCGGCCGAGGAAATGACCGCCTCCTCGCTGGGGCTGATGGTCTTTTCGGGGCTCACCGATACCTTCTCGTGGATCGCATCGGCATACAACGGCGTGGACAACAGGGCCGGTCCCGCACCCGCAAGCAGGATCGCCACGACGACAGTCTTCAGTTCGTGTTTTGACATGATCGGTACTCCTCTAACGTGACATTGGGTAAAACCCCTGCCAAGCCTTGAGCACTGACCGTGCCAACTGAATAGCATCAGTCACATCAGAGGGTTACCAGCCCCCTGCCGGCACAGGCGCGGGCAATATTCCCGTCACTGGTTAGAATCACCCATTATTGTCCGCCAGCCGTCGCGTCCATCAACCCGGCGCCTGGCGCGCTATACTGACCGACACCACACGGTCGCAACCCGGTGCAGATCAGGCCCAAAGGCATCCCTCACCGCATCGCGACACATCAACAGCGCAGCAGCCGACACAAGAGCAGGTAAGCATTGCTGGAACATTTCCTCACACTCGCCAAACCCTGGTTCGACCAGTACGGCCTGAGCGTGCTGTTTGCCGCGGTTTTCGTCGAAGGTTTTGGCATTCCCGCCCCCGGACAGACGTTCATGATCGGCGGTGCGCTGCTCGCACAACAGGGCGAGTTACACCTCGGTGGCGTCGCCGCCGTGGCCTGGGTCGCCGCCGTATCCGGCGACAACCTCGGCTATGTCATCGGTCGCCTGGGCGGTAACCGCCTGCTGCGCCGCCTGCACTTTCCACAGGCGCACCTGCAAAAGGTTGAACAGCAGTTTCGGCGTTACGGTATCTGGATCGTGGCGACGGCGCGGTTTTTCGAAGTTCTGCGCCAGCTCAACGGTGTCGTCGCGGGCAGTCTGGAGATGCCCTGGCTGCGTTTCCTGGTGTTCAATGCCATCGGCGCATCGCTGTGGGTGGCCTTGTGGGTGCCTGGCGTGTACTTTTTCAGCGGCCGGGTCGCACACCTGCTGGGCACTTTCGGCAAACTGCATGCAGTGGTCGCGGTTGCCAGCGGCCTGGCGGCTGCCGCTACACTGCTGTGGCTGGTTCGCCGCTGGCGCAGACAGTCAACCGACGCTGCCGATACCTCCCCACACGACCACTGAAGGCCGCCGGCACGTCGGTCACAGCGCGATCTGCAGGCCGATTTCCAGCACCCGTTCCTCCGGCAAACGGTAGTAGGCGGTGGCCAGTCCGGCATTGCGTGCCAGCCAGCTGAAAAGCACCTCCTGCCAGTACGGCAGACCGGGCACGTCACGTTTCGGTATCAGCGTTTCGCGCGCGATGATGTAGGTGACCGCGTCGGGGTCAACCGGGATGCCGATGTGCTCTCCGAGCTTGAGCGCCAGCGGGACATTCGGTGGTTGGGAAAAACCATAGTGGGCGCGCATGCGCACCACACCCTGGCCGAGTTTTTCGAAGTCCAGCCGTTCGGCGGCCGGCACATGCGGACGATCTTCGGTGGCCACAGTCAAAAGGATGACCCGCTCGTGCAGCACGTGGGTGCGCGCCATGTGATGCAGCAGCGCAGCCGGCACACACTGGTCGTAGTGGCCGGTGAGCACCACCGCGGTACCCGGGACACGATACGGCGGATCGTCGTTGATCTGCTTTAGAAACACATCCTGTTGCATGGCCCGCTGCCCGATGCGCGTGGCGAGCAATGCCCGGCCCGCGCGCCAGCTCGACATAATCACAAAGATCAGTCCAGCGACCATCAGCGCGTACCAGCCGCCGTCGGGAATCTTTGCCAGGTTGGCACCCAGGAAGGCGCTGTCGATGAGCAGGAACAGCGCGCCACCCAGCAGCGCCAGTTGCGGTCGCCAGTGGAAACGGCGCGCTACCGCCACGGCCAGTAGCGTGGTCACCACCATGTCCAGAGACACCGCCACGCCGTACGCCGAGGCCAGCGCATCCGAGCTGCCGAACCCGACCACCAGCGCCAGGCAGGCCGCCAACAACAGCCAGTTGACCAGCGGCAGGTAGACCTGCCCGGCTTCTTCCGACTGGGTGAAGATCACGCGCATGCGCGGCAGCTGGCCCAGCTGGATCGCCTGCCGGGTCAGCGAGAAGGTGCCGCTTATCACCGCCTGCGAGGCGATCACCGTGGCCAGCGTGGCCAGCACAACCAGCGGCGCGCCCGCCCAGCCGGGGGCGAGGTGAAAAAACGGGGCATCGATGGCTTCCGGCGTGTGCATCAGCAAAGCAGCCTGACCCAGGTAGTTGAGCACCAGTGCGGGGAATACAATCAGGAACCAGGCGCGGCGAATCGGTCCAATGCCGAAATGTCCGAGGTCGGCATACAGCGCCTCGCCACCGGTGACCACCAGAAACACCGCGCCCAGAGTCAGAAATCCGGTCATCCCGTTGGCGGCGAAGAAGCCGATGGCGTAAGCGGGATTAAAGGCCGCAAACACGTCCGGCTCCATGACCACGCCGCGCAGCCCCAGCAGCGCCAGCGTCAGAAACCACAGCAGCATGACA
>JASFNS010000304.1:0-3693 GCA_050116915.1 Thiogranum sp.
GTTGGGATCGTCCAGGCAGACCACTGCAAGCCCGTAGAAAGGCAGGTGGTGGAGGAACTCGACAAAGGTCTGGCGCAGGCGCTGGAAATCACCTTCATAGGTCGACAGGTGGTCGGCGTCGATATTGGTCACCACCGCCAGCATCGGCTGGAGATAAAGAAATGACGCATCGCTCTCGTCCGCCTCGGCCACCAGGTAGCGGCCGCTGCCAAGACGTGCGTTGCTGTTGGCACTGTTCAGGCGCCCGCCGATGACGAAGGTCGGATCACAGCCGGCTTCGGCCAGCAGGCTGGCGATCAGGCTGGTCGTGGTGGTTTTGCCGTGGGTGCCGGCTACCGCGATGCCATACCGGAAGCGCATGATTTCGGCCAGCATTTCCGCGCGCGGCACTACCGGAATGCGCTGCGCCCGCGCCGCCAGCACTTCGGGGTTATCCTCGTGCACGGCACTCGAGACCACCACCACGTCGACGCCCGTCACGTTGGCCGTGCGGTGACCGATCTGGATAAGCGCACCCTGTTCTTCCAGGCGTCGCGTGACCGCGCTTTCACGCAGGTCGGAGCCGCTGACCTCGTAGCCCAGGTTCAACAGGACTTCCGCGATACCGCTCATACCCGCGCCACCGATACCGACGAAATGCGTGCGTCGGATGCGTCCCATGGCGCCCGCTTGTACCGTTGGTCTCTGCACCGCCGGCATCATGCCGCCTCCTGCCAGCCGCTGGCTGCAATGCACTCGGCGGCGACGCGTTGCGCGGCATCGGCCAGCGCCCTGTCGCGCGCGCGCCGGGCCATCAACGCCAGTTGCTCCGGCTGCTGCAGCAACGCCAGTTCGCGTTGCAGGCGTGCAACGTCCATCTCCGACTGCGGCAACAGCACGGCGGCGCCGGCGTCGACCAGGTATTTCGCATTGCTGGTCTGATGATCGTCAACCGCGTACGGATAAGGCACCAGTATTGATGCCACGCCGACTGCGGCGAGTTCGGCGATAGTCAGGGCTCCCGCACGGCACAACACCAGGTCGGCCCACCGATAGGCGTCGGCCATATCCTCGATGAACGCATCCAGCCTGGCTTCAACGCCTGCCTGCGCATAGGCGTCGCGTGCCGCGTCGATCAACTTCAGTCCGGTCTGGTGCCAGACCTCGGGACGCTGCGCCGCCGTGATACCCGCCAGTGCGCCTGGCACCAGTTCATTGAGTGCGGCAGCGCCCAGACTGCCGCCTACAACCAGCAGGCGCGGACGCCGGCCATGAATATCCGGAACCACGAACGGCATGCGGGCGATGCTGTCACGCACCGGGTTACCCGTATGCTGCGCATGCTTGAGACTGCCGGGAAAGGCTTCCAGCACCCGACTGGCGAAGGGCGCCAGCAGGCGGTTGGTCAGCCCGGCTATTGAATTCTGTTCATGGATCACCAGCGGACGCCGCAGCAGCCAGGCCATGATGCCTCCCGGTCCGGTCGTGAAGCCGCCCATACCGAGCACGGCGGCCGGACGCACCCGCATCAGCACCGCGGCAGCCTGCAGCAATGCCCACAGCAACATCAGCGGCGCCGACAGCTTGCGCAGCCACCCCTTGCCTCGCAGGCCTTTCACGCGGATCCAGTGTACCGGAATGCCGGCCGGGGGAACCACGCGTGCCTCGAGACCCGCCTGGGTTCCCAGCCAGTGCACCGACCACCCCCCGGCGCGCAGCTGCTCGGCGACGGCCAGCGCCGGAAACACGTGGCCTCCGGTGCCGCCGGCCATGATCAGCATGGGCCGCTTCTCCCTCATGACCGCCTCCTGCGCCGCCGCGCAGCAGCGGTTCCGGAAGGCGGCAGGCTGTTCACAGTGCAGCGCACTTCATAATCGATACGCAACAGCAGCGCGATGGCAACGCAGGTAACCAGCATGCTGCTACCCCCGTAGCTGAGCAGCGGCAGGGTGAGGCCCTTGGTTGGCAACAGCCCTGTGTTCACGCCCACGTTGATCAGTGCCTGCATACCCAGCCAGGTGCCGATGCCGTAGGCGAGGTAGGCGGCAAACAGGCTGCCGCCCTGTTCGGCCCTGGCGGCATACCCACCAGGCCGAGTTCCTCTGCCAGCACGGCGAACACGAAATCGGTGTGGGCCTCGGGAAGATAGAACAGTTTCTGGATGCTCGCGCCGAGTCCGACACCGAACCATTCCCCGCGCCCGATGGCTATCAGCGACTGGGTCAGCTGGAAGTCGGTATTGAACGGGTCGTTCCATGGGTCGACAAACGCTGTCAGCCGGTTCAGGCGATAGGGTGAGGTAATCGCCAGGGTTGCGAACGCGGCGCCCGCTGCGGCGATCAGGCCGCCGAATTTCCACAGGCTGACACCGGCCATGAACATCATCACCAGCGCCGTTGTCATCAACACCACGGTGGCGCCGAAATCCGGTTCCAGCAGAAGCAGCAGCGCGACGATCAACAGCAACCCCAGCGGCTTCAGGAAGCCCGCACCGGTGTAGCGCACTTCATCGCCGCGCCGCACCAGGTAGCCCGCCATGTAAATCAGCGCGAGCAACTTGGCAGGCTCCGAGACCTGCAGGCGGAAGATGACCAGATTGATCCAGCGGCTGCTGCCATTGACTTCCGTGCCGACACCGGGCACCAGTACCGCCAGCAGCAACAGGATGGCGAACAGGATACAGGCCAGACTGCCGCGCTCCCAAATGGCCATGCGCACGCGCAGCACCATGACCCCGAGCAACAGGCCAAGACCCAGGTAAATACTCTGGCGAATGGCGAAATGGAAAGTTCCGACCCCGAGGCGCTCGGCCACCGGCATTGACGCCGACGTCACCATTACCAGACCGAGGGAGAACAACGCGGTGACCGCCGCGACGAGCACCAGGTCCATAGGCGGAAGGTGATTGCCGCGACGTGCCGGCATATCAGGCAACAGTAGCGCGAGACTCACGACAGCATCTCCAGCACAACCTGCATGAACACCGCGCCGCGATGCTGATAGTTGTCGAACATATCAAAACTGGCGCAGGCCGGTGACAACAGCACGATATCGCCGGACTGCGTCAGTTGCGCGGCCAGCCGAACGGCTGCCCGCATGGAGTCCGCGCGACGGGTGGGCACGCGCGTGCCCAGGGCTTGCTGTATTTCTTCGGCTGCCTCGCCGATCAGTACTACCGCCTTCACGCGCTTGTCCAGACCCGCGGCCAGTTCCGCAAAGTCGGCGTCCTTCCCCTGGCCACCGGCGATCAGCACCAATGGGCCGTCGAAGCCCTGTACCGCGGCCAGCGTTGCACCGATGTTGGTAGCCTTCGAGTCGTTATACCAGGCGACACCGTTGTGCTCGGCGACCCACTGGGTGCGGTGAGGCAAGCCCTGAAATTCGCGCAACACCTGCAGCATGGCCCGCTTGTCGAGACCCGCCGCATCGCCGAGCGCCAGCGCCGCGAGCGCATTCGAAAGGTTGTGGCGACCGGCGATGCGCAACTGGGCTACCGGCATCCAGCGTTCGCTGCCGCGTACGATCCAGGCGTCCGCACCAGTATCGGCGACACCGAAGTCCAGCGCCCCCCCGGGCTCGTCCAGTCCGAAACTGACCAGCTGCCCGCTACCCACGGCCAGCGCCGCTGCCGAGGCATCGTCACGATTCACGACCTGCAGAGCCGCACCCGTGTAGATACGCTGTTTGCTACGAATATAGTCACTCATGGACGCG
>JASFNS010000305.1:0-3686 GCA_050116915.1 Thiogranum sp.
ATACAGCGCAAAACCAGCGACCAGGTAACCTACCAGGGGCGGCAGACCCGCCAGGCGCGCCCCAAGCCCGAAAATGAATGCGACGCCAATTGCGATGATGTCTGCCTGCATACCGCCGAATATCCGTTTTCTGTTCTTGTTGGGGACCCTGGTGGAGAATACCGCGAAACACCCGCCACCGTAACCGGCGGCGCCGCCGGTCAAACCGCGGCCCTCACGCCGCCACGCAACGACATTAACAATATTTAACCCGCCGGAAAGCCTGGTGTAATCCAGACAGGTTTATGCTTGCGCTGAATGACACAGGAAAGCAACTCCACGGAGAACTCACCCATGAAACACACAACCGTTGCAATTGCCCTGGCCGCGGCACTGGCCCTGCCGCAGGCCGTGCTGGTTCAGGCCGCAGAGACCCCGGCGGCAACGCCGCAGGCCCAGACCCAGGCCGTGAAAGGCTACCTGGGTGTCAGCATCGACCGGCTGCCCGACGCGCTGCGCGCCCAGCTCGCGAACGCCATCCCGACACAGCAGGGCGTTCTGGTGACGCAGGTCGTGCCAGGCTCGCCCGCGGAAAAAGCCGGTATCGAACCTTTCGACATCCTGCTTCGCTACAATGACCAGGAGCTGTTTTCGCCGGAGCAGCTGACCAAGCTGGTCGGCTCCGACACAGGCGGAAAACCGGTAAAACTCACCATCGTGCGCGCCGGCAATGTTTCGACACTCGATGTGACACTCGGCGAGAACCAGGCGCAGGAATCGGCACCCTGGCTGGCCCAACCGGAGCTGCGCCCGCTGCCCCGCTACCACCACCGTCCGCCCGTCCCGGGCCCGCAACAGCAGGCGCCGCAATCCAGCGAGAAAAACTGGCAAAGCTTCGACGCGCTGTCGCTGGACAAACTCAAGGACGACCAGTACAAGGCGGTGATCGGCTACCTCGCCAAGGACGGTAGCCACAAGCGTCTCGAGTTCAAGGGAACCCGCGATGAGATTCGCCAGAAGATCCTGGCACAGAAAGATCTGCCGGACCGGGAGCGCGGCCAGCTGCTGGATGCCCTGACATCGAGGGATGATTTCTTGCCGCCCCATGCCTGGGCGTTCGCGCCATTCGAGCAGGACTTTCCGCTGCCGCCGCCCTGGTGGGGCTGGCACCCCGACTTCTGATCGCGCCGTCACTGGACCGGCCCGCCGCGGTCTGCTGTCGTCCGTACATGGGTGGCAGACCGCACTTCACGGGACCGCAGGGGGACAGCGATGATCAGGCTGCAGGTTAACGATCAGGAGCACGCACTCGCCGCCGCCAAGGCTGGCTGGGGCAAACCGGCAGCAGCCGGCCATTTTCGCGGTATCGCAGTGGCCGGGTCTTTTCGCAGTTACGTCGCCCAGGTAGCCGAGATCTCCATCGCCGGCGGCCGGCTGCGGGTACACCGGGTGGTATGCGCCATCGACTGCGGTATGACCGTCAATCCCGATACCATCGCGGCGCAGATGGAGAGCGCTATCGTGTTCGGTCTGACGGCGGCGCTCAAGGGCGAGATCAGTATCGCCGACGGGCGGGTGGTGCAGAGCAACTTCCACGATTACCCCCTGCTGCGATTCGACGAATGCCCGGATATCGAGGTGTATATCGTGCCCAGCGAGGCCGACCCGGGCGGTGTCGGCGAACCCGGTACCCCGCCCATCGCGCCCGCGGTCGCCAACGCCGTGTTCGCCGCGACCGGCAAACCGGTGCGGCGCCTGCCGATTCGCCTGTAACGGGAGCCGAGCGCCCCGCTCCGGGTGCCCGAGGAATCGACGCACACCGGCAGTTGGCGTCCGGCCATCAGGCCATCCACAACGCCGGCCGGAAATAGCGATTTACCGGCAGCGGGCTTTTTTCTAAACTGCCCGCCGCCATCACATCAACCGGTCTTACCAGCATGTTCATCGTCGCCAATCGGCTACCTGTCGCCAAGCCGGCGCACCCCCGTTGGGCACCAGGAGCCCGCAGCGCACGGCAAAGACACGCCATACCGCTGAACTCGCTCACAGCTGGAAACAAAACTCCCGCACATACAGCCTCTTGCCGAGGCCGCCACGACTGGCACATATTCTGCCATGGGTATCATGATACGGGTTCTTCGGCAGCGGCCCGCAGCCGCCCCGCAATCGACAGAGCGACGCAACAGCCATGACGACGACCTCGCAGAATACGCTCCGGGATGACCACGAAGCACTGTGCGCGCGTCTCGATGCACCGCTTCGCGCCATTGCCAAACGTGCGCTCCGGGTGTGGTTCAACCGCGACAGACTTGACCAGATCCTGGCAGAACACATCGGCCAGTGTCCCCACTGCGAACTGATCTACGCGATTGATCCCGACGGACGCCAGGTGAGTTCCAATGTCTACGTGGGCAACATCGACCAGAGCGCCTATGGCCAGGACCTGTCGCGGCGCCCTTATTCCGTCACCTTGTCGGTATTGAACAATGCCGCCTACCAGGGTGCGTTTCTGTGTGACGCCTACATCAGCCAGGTGACCCGGCGTCCCTGCATCACGGTGATGTACGCGGTCACCTCGGGGCCCACCGTGCTGGGCTTTATTGCGGCAGACCTCGATCTGCAACAGCTGCCGGCCGCCTGAGGCGGCGGCCCCGACTGCCATCAAACCCGGCACGCCGGGAACGCCCAAGGCGCACTCCATTACGGGGAAGCGCAAAATTGGCGCAAATAATCTTCGTAGTTATTCTGTTTACGGTGCAGATCATCAGCCTCCTTCAGCTTATAACCGCGATGCAACCTTGCGCGAACGGCTTCCAGCTGCTTGCGCTTTTTCCAGCAGGACTTGCTTTCTTCAGGCCGCTGTTTCGGCCGGGCCGAGAGTTCGCGACGACGTGCCGTCTCGTCCTTACGGTAACTGTTCAGCAATGCCCGTTCGCCCGGGCGCAAGGTAGACCAGCCGCTCGGCCGGTCCTTGAGATGCATCGGCTCGCTTCCACTACTGCAGGGAGTCTGCTGGTAACTGAGATGCCCGCCGCCCGACACACAGCGATACACATCCGCCTGCGCCCGGGGCACCGAGACAAAAACGAAAAGAAAAACACCGGATATTGACGAAAAGCTGAATGTGCGCATTGTTTCCTCCATGAAACAATATCAGGAACTGGCTATTGGCCATCCTGGCATAGCCTGAGATAGAGCATCTTCCTGCGCTCTCCCGCAGGAGTCCGGTACAACCGGTTCTGCATCATAACATCGGCCTCACCGACAGCATTACCCCGACTATCGGAAAGGTCATGGTGATACCATGGCATACAGTCCTGCGCGCCAAAAAGCAGATGGACAATATTGCCGATTTCGGCAGAATATCCGGTACAGGCGCACGTATAGCCTTCCGGTGAGCAGCAAGGTCGAGAGAAGGAAAGGAACGCAGGTGTTCAGGATAACGTGGATATCGGGACTGGCCCTGATCGCCGGCTGCACGCTCGTGGCTCAGCACGCGCTCAACGATCGTTATGGCGAACCGGATCCGGCGCGCTTTGACACGCCCGCGAAGCCGCAGCCCGGCATGCTGTCCTATCGGAATGACATTCGACCCCTTCTCAACCGCCGCTGCGTGGTCTGCCACGCCTGTTACGACGCCCAGTGCCAGCTCAAACTTTCTGCATGGGAGGGTGTGGCACGGGGCGCCAGCAAGCAAAAAGTCTATG
>JASFNS010000306.1:0-3680 GCA_050116915.1 Thiogranum sp.
CCTGCATCGCTACAACTATGCCGATCTGCCCGTGATCGACATGCTGTTCGGCACCTTCCGAAATGCCGGCAGCAGTATTGATCTTGAATGCGGCTTCTACAATGGTGCCTCCAGCCGTATCCCCGATATGTTGATCGGCCGGGACGTTTCGGCGCCGAAAGCGCAGGGGAGAGGGAAGGTCGTCCTGCCGAATTCGCAGGCGGCTTAGGCAGGCATAGAGTACGAGGAGTGATCCGAGGCCATCGAAGGGTGATCAGACGGGTCGGGTCGGACTCGAGCGGTTGCCAGATCTGGTATACCAATCGCGTCTGACCCCATTGAAATGCGGAAAATTCGATTGATCGCCTGTTACCGATCAGACCCCGGACTGGTTCCAATTGCTGAAAGCGAGCAGCCAGCTGGAGATATCGGGGTAGGCGTCGCCCCGTTCCCGTAAATGGTTGCCCAGTTCGATCATCAGCTCGCGGAACTGCCTTACTTCATCATGCCAGACGGTTTCATCCAGGCCCGGGTTGTCTGCCAGGGCCTGGTTGGCGATGGAACCTGCGCCGCCCCACATGCGCTTCGAATTCAGCGCCCGGTAGAAGCCGGATTCGTCTTCCCGGTATCGCGCGATGACCGAGCCCAGCCAGTCAGCGCTATCGCCCGGGTGGTGTTGCAGGATTGCGTGGATACGCTTGAGGGTAGTATGGATATCTGATGTCGACATGAGTCCTTGTTGCTTCTTTACACGGAGTCTGGCCGCGTAATTTTGCTTATTTTGGTTCAATCCCAACCGGCAGGTCGGCCGTGCTTTCGCACTGACCGGGCCGCCACGCCTGCACGGCCTGCCGGGCTTCGGCGAGCTGTTCGGGGCTCAGGACCTCCTGTTTCAGGCGCAGGGCGTGTTTCCCTCCCCAGTACTTCCCCGACTCACTGGCCAACACGTACCACATATAGGCTTGTACCGGGTCCCTTGCAAAACCCTCTTCACCATGTTCATACAGCAGTGCCAGCCGATAGCGTGCCTCCGGGTGACCCTGGTCGGCCGATTTGCATAGCAGCCTGTGCGCGGCTGTGGGGTCTGTTTCGACGAGGCTGAAGTAACGTTGCAGCTGCAGGTCGGGTTCCCCGCGGCACGCTTCGGTGCCTTTCTGCCCCGCAGCACGTAATTCCTGATCCGATCGGTGTGCATAGATCTCGCTGCGTACCGCGGCATCCGGAACAGCAGCGTTACCGGTCTCTGCTGTTGTCATTCCGGTTTTGCCGGGATACTCCAGTGACAGGACCGCCACGCGGTGCCTTCCGGGTGGGGACAGTTCGGTAATCACCTTGCCGATCTCTGCGGCCAGCCCTTCGGTGACCCCCGACTCCAACATGGGCCCGCTACCCGCTATGAAAATGACATAGTAAAGCATACGGGTCGTACCCCGCGCCTTGCACTCAAGCCTGGAAATCAGCGCTCCCGCCCTCAAATCCATGATCACAGCGCTGATCGTCGAGGCGCTTTCGATCGACATCGCGCCGGCAAGCAGCGGCACGAGGAAGCCTTGCTCCTCCCCCTCTTCAGTTTTCAGCTCACCGGCCAGTACCAGGTAATCCACGTCCAGCTTCGCGCTCACCTGCCTGCTGACGCCGGGCTCGAAGAGGCTGGCGAGTTTCCAGCCACCCTCGGGAAATGCGGTGTCACGGAACAACAGAGCGTCGATGATCTCGATATCCGGGTATTCGTCGGTGATTTCCTTGGAGAGGCTTTCCAGCAACCTGCGTGGCCCGAGCGAAATGACGGCATCCTCGTCAATCTCGATGGGCTGGCTGCGCACGACTTCGACCGCGGGCCGGGTGGGAACAGCAACGCCGCAACCCGCGGTCGACAGGATCATGAGGCAAGCCGGCAACCCGGCAAGGAGAGCGCTCCTGGGGCTGCGCCAGCTCACGGCTTCTTCTCACCCGCGACCACGTCGCCGGTCGCTGCATCCGTTATCCAGAAATATTTCCGGTAGCCATGCCCGTGCGTCCTGTCTGCGTGCAGTTCGTAGGTATGCCCGGCCTCGAGGTTCACGACGGCGGTAAGCCCGCCTTCCGAAAACATATCGGGATCGACCATCACGCTCACCGCAAACCACTGTCCCCAGTGAATCTCGTGTTCGCCCGGCAGCAGGACGGCCTGCCGATACTCCCCACTATTCACCATCAAACCGTCAATCTGCGCGTAATAGGCACTGACGAGTTTGACCGTGGCGATTTCCGATTGCGGGCGTTCCGGGCCCGGATACAGCTTGTATACGTGATGGCGGCCACTGTCGTCAGAATAGAGTAACGGTGCGCCCACACCGACGTAACAGCCGCTCAACAGGATTGGCATCGCGCACAGGCTGAGCCGGGCCAGCACCGGGCCGCGTGCCAACATAGCCAAAATCCTCAGCATTAACGTGCCTCCCTTGTAGAGCGCAGGGCGCAGTCCGGGGTTTCTCCCCTGATCGAGACGTGGAGTCTCCCCGATTTTCCGTCATTAAACATCGAGATCGGTAGAAACGGATAGAGACCCCGTTTCACCTGATTGTGCTCACAACAAATCGCCCCCCAAGTGGAAGGGCTATAGCGCCGCCATATGACGCGCCATGCGCCGACGCATTGCCGGTTCCGGCAGGCGGCCAAAACCGGCGCCCATGTTCTCCTGCATGTGGTCGACCCGTGTCGTCGCCGGGATCGTAACGGTGACTGCAGGGTGGGAGACGATGAACTTGAGGAAGAACTGCGCCCAGTTGCTGCAGTCGAACTCACCTGCCCATGCGGGTATGGGTTTTCCCGCCACATAATTGAACAGGTCGCCGCGGCGGAAGGGCCGGTTAATGATGACTGCCACACCACGCTCGGCGGCCAGCGGCAACAGCCGTTTTTCGGCTTCGCGGTCGAGAACGTTGTAGGTAAACTGTACGAAGTCGAAGCTTTCCCGTTCAAGCGCCTTTGCCAGCGCCTCGTGCCGGCGTCCGTGTGAGGTTGTGATGCCGATATAGCGTATCCTGCCGTCTGCCTTCCAGGCCTGGAGCGTGTCCAGGTGAGTTTCCCAGTCCAGCATGTTGTGGATCTGCATAAGGTCAAAGCGCGGTACGCTCCACAATCGCTGCGAGCGTTGCATCTGCTTGATGCCGAACCACCGCCCGAGTGTCCAGACCTTGGTTGCGGAAAACAGGTGCGCGTCATCTCCGAGTATCGCCCGGCACTCGCCGATCACCTGCTCTGAGGACCCGTACATGGGCGAAGAGTCGACCATGCCGCCCCCCATGTCGAAAAACGCTTTCAAGACCCCGGCGCGCGCTTTGACCAGCTCCTGGTCGTCGCCCACGTCGAAGGTTTGCCAGGTGCCCATGCCGATAACGGGCACCGGTTCGCCGCTGGCCGGAACCGGCCGGGTACGAATGGTCTGGGGCAAGGCAGAAGCGGGCGGCAGCCAGCCTGCAGCCGTTACGGCCGCAATCTGGCGCAGGAACCGGCGCCGCTTCGGCGATGCTGGACCCTGGACCATTGGGCTCGCCTCCCGAACCATCCGCAGTCACCATACCTTAAGCATAGTCGCTGCGCTGGTGGTCGGCAGGCAGCCCCGGCGGCGATATTTGGATATTTGGGATATTTGGGATATTTGGGGTCAGAGTAAAAACACTCTAGAGGCAGCGGAAAAAGTGATATCTGGGGTCAGAGTA
>JASFNS010000307.1:0-3666 GCA_050116915.1 Thiogranum sp.
GCGTTTCGCCGCCAAGCTGGGTTTTCTTATTCACCCGGACAGCGAAACCGCTATCCACGATCTGGGCCACCTGCTGAACGACATCCCCCCGGCACGCCTGTTCGAGGAAATCATGAAGCTGTTCCTTGGCGGTTGCGCAGTGAGCACCTTTGAGCTGTTGCGCCACTATAATCTATTCCGCCATCTGTTCCCGATGACCGACGAGGCCCTCAGCCACGAGGAGCAGGGTTTCCCCATTACCTTCGTGCTGCGGGCGCTGGAAAACACCGACCTGCGGCTGGCCGAGGACAAGCCGGTGACGCCGGCCTTTCTCTATGCCGCGCTGTTGTGGGAACCTGCGCGCCTGCGTGCCAACGAGCTGCTCGAAGAGGGCGCCTCGCCCGTGGAGGCGATGCAGATTGCCGGTAACCAGCTGAGCTCGGAACAGACACAGGCGACGTCCTTGCCCAAGCGTTTCAGTATGCCCATGCGGGAAATCTGGAACCTGCAGCCGCGCTTCGAACGCAAGCGGGGCAAGGCACCGTACCGGTTGCTGGAACACCCGCGCTTTCGCGCCGCCTATGATTTTCTGCTGCTGCGCGCCGAAGTCGGCGAGGCGCCGGCGGAGCTGGCACGTTGGTGGACGGATTTTCAGACCCTGAACGAGGCCGAGCGTGACCGCATGGTGGAGCCCACGCCCAAAAAGCGTCGCCGGCGTCCGCGGCGGCGCAAGCCGGCAACCCAGACGGATGGCTGAGGTCGATGCCTGGATCGGGCTCGGCAGCAATCTCGACGATCCGGAAAACCAGGTAAAATCGGCGTTCGAGGATTTGCGCGGGCTGGAAGGCTGTACACTCGAGGCGGTGTCTTCGCTGTATTGCAGCCCCCCCATGGGACCGAAGGATCAGCCGGATTACGTGAACGCCGTGGCCCGGCTGAAGACCGGGCTACCGGCCGAAGCCCTGCTGGCGGCCCTGCTGGCCATCGAGCAGCGGCACGCACGGGTCCGCGGCCGGCCCTGGGGGCCACGCACGCTGGACCTGGACCTGCTGCTGTACGGTCGGGCGATCATCGACAGGAAGGGGTTGACGGTGCCGCACCCCGGTATTGCCGAGCGCAATTTTGTCCTGTATCCCCTCGCCGAGCTGGAGCCTGGCCTGGTGATTCCCGGGCTGGGTGCGTTGGAAGATTTACTCGGCCGGTGTCCGGACACCGGCCTGTACAGGCTTGAGGTGTAGAAGAGCAGTTATGCAGAACCCGGGATTCATTGTCGTGGAAGGACCCATCGGCGTTGGCAAGACCAGCCTCGCGCGGCGCCTCGCCGAGACTTTCGGTTGCGAGCTGTTGCTGGAGGGCGCGGCCGAGAACCCGTTCCTGGAGCGTTTTTATCGCAATCCCCGCGCTGCGGCCATGCAGACCCAGTTGTTTTTCCTGTTGCAGCGCGCCCAGCAGATGCAGGAGCTTCGCCAGGCGGATATGTTTGAGCCGGTGCGCGTGGCCGATTTCCTGATGGACAAGGACCGGCTGTTCGCCAAGCTGACCCTGGACCGCGAGGAGTTCAACCTTTACGAGCAGGTGTATTCGCACCTGACCATCGATGTGCCCAAGCCGGACCTGGTGATTTACCTGCAGGCGCCCGTGGACGTGCTGATCAAGCGCATCGGCAAGCGCGGCATCGGCTATGAACGCGGCATGGAACCGGCTTACCTCAAGTCGCTGTGCGATACCTACACGCGTTTTTTCCACTATTATGATGAGTCACCCCTGCTGATTGTGAATGCCGCGGAGATCAACCTTGTGGAAAGCGATTCAGACTATGCCGCGCTGCTGGAACAGATGGCGCAGGCGACCAGTGGTCGTCACTATTTCAACCCCATGCCGGCCGCCCTGCGCGTGGCCCGCTCCGGGGAGGCCTCGTGAACGCCGCGGTAACACTTGGCACGCTGCAGCGGCTGAAACAAAAAGGCGAAAAGATCGCCTGCGTGACCAGTTATGACGCCAGCTTTACCGTGCTGCTGGAAGCCGCGGGTGTCGATATTGTGCTGGTGGGCGATTCACTGGGCAATGTGATACAGGGCCACGACTCCACCCTGCCGGTGACCATGGAGGACATGATCTATCACGCCGCCTGCGTCGCGCGCGCGGGCAAGTCGGCGTTGCGCATTGTGGATATGCCGTTTATGAGTTACGCGAGTGTTTCCCAGGCGCTGGAGAACGCCGCGCGCCTGATGCGCGAGGCCGGCGCACAGATGGTCAAGCTGGAGGGCGGGCGGCACGTGGTCGAGACCGTGCGCGCTCTGACCGAGCACGGCATGCCGGTGTGTGCGCACCTGGGTTTGACGCCACAGTCGGTGCACCAGCTGGGGGGCTACCGCGTGCAGGGGCGTGACACGGATACCGCCGGGCGTCTGCTGGAAGATGCGCGCCTGCTCGACGATGCTGGCGCCGGCGCGCTGGTGCTCGAATGCATCCCCTCGGCGCTTGCCGCGCAGATCACGGCCAGTGTGTCGATGCCGACCATCGGCATCGGCGCGGGCCCGGCCTGTGACGGACAGGTGCTGGTGCTGTATGACCTGCTGGGCATCACCCCGGGCAAGCGCCCGGTGTTCTCGCGCAACTTCCTCGAAGACGCCGCCGATATTCCGCAGGCGTTGCACGCCTATGTCAAAGCCGTGAA
Source organism: Thiogranum sp. (assembly GCA_050116915.1). GTDB lineage: Bacteria > Pseudomonadota > Gammaproteobacteria > DSM-19610 > DSM-19610 > Thiogranum. The sequence goes on from JASFNS010000307.1 coordinate 2,657, forward strand.
AAACGGCAGCTTCCCCGGCCCGGAGCACGGCTTCGATTGATGCTGACGGTTACCGGTGTTCGCGAACTGCGCGAGTGCGTAGCATCTTGGCGCAGCCAGAATCAGCGTATTGTCTTTGTGCCGACCATGGGCAACCTGCACGCCGGTCACCTGGCACTGGTCAGGCATGCACGCACGCTCGGCGACCGGGTGATTGTCAGTATTTTCGTCAATCCCACGCAGTTCGCACCGGGTGAGGACTATGACAGCTACCCGCGCACCCCGCAGGCCGACGCGCAGGCGCTGGCCGCGGAGCAGGTTGATCTGGTGTTTGTACCGGATGTCGACAGCGTATATCCGGACGGGGTAAAGCCTGCCGGCGCCTACCCGGTTCCGCCGGTGGGACGCGGTCTCGAAGACGAATTCCGCCCCGGTTTTTTTGCCGGCGTGGTGACCGTGGTAAAGCGGCTGTTCGAGCTGGTGCAGCCCGACTGTGCAGTGTTCGGGCAAAAGGACTATCAGCAGCTCGCAGTTATCCGCGCCATGATCAGTGACCTCGGTCTGCCCATCGAACTCGCCAGTGTGGCAACGGTGCGCGAAGCCGACGGTCTGGCCCTGAGTTCGCGCAACCAGTACCTGTCGGCCGGGGAACGTGCGCAGGCCCCGCTGCTGTACCACACGCTGTGTGAGGTGGCCGAACGCCTGCGCCAGGGTGATGCGGACTATGCGGCCCTGGAACGGGAGGCCATGCGCAAGCTGGCGTCGGTGGGCTTTGTTCCCGACTATGTGAGCATTCGCCAGGCCGAAAGCCTGTCGCCGGTCAGGCCGGGCGAGCGCCACTGCGTGGTGCTGGCGGCCGCCCGTCTTGGCCGGGCCAGGCTGATCGACAATGTTGTGGTGACGGACAATGCCTGAGCGGGTGCGCGCCCTTCACAATGCCGGGGATTCGACGGTCAGCGCCGGTGACGGCGGTCGCGGCGGGTGTTCTCGCTCCGTGAACCACACCAGGATGTCGTAGTAGCTGCGGATGT
>JASFNS010000308.1:0-3653 GCA_050116915.1 Thiogranum sp.
GTCGGCGCCGCCGCGGTGGCGGTTGCTGCCGACGCTGCGGATTCGGCTGACGCGGGCGTGCGGGGCGCGCCGCTCTCTTCGGGCGTCGGTGTGACGGCTTCGGCCGATGCCGCGCGCGGGGGCGTTGCCGGCACCGACGGTTTTGACGGTTGATCCGCTGCCGGTGCGGGTTTGCCGTCGCTGTGGCTGGAGCTGGTTTCGGCCGTCTGCGGGGTCGTTTCCGGTGCGGGCAACGCGACTGGCGCCGCGGGTGTTTCAGCGGCGGCTGGCGCGGCAACAGGTTCCGGTTTCAACGGTTGCGCCTGCGCCTGTTTTTGCGGCTCAGCGACATCCGGCGCGGGTGCCGCGGGCGGTGCCGGCAGGGCTTCTTCGCGTTCTGTCGGGGCTTCGGGTTCCGGCAGAGGTGCGGATTCGGACAGGGGCCCCGCTTGCGACAGGGCTTGAGGTTCCGGCAGGTTCAAGGGAAGTATCTGTCCGGCGTCCTGACCACGGCTGTCGGGCGGCGCATCGGGCGGATTAGCCGGCCGCAGGCGCTCCCAGCCCATATAGGCAGCCATAACCACGACTACCACAGACGCCAGAGCCCACGCGGTACCTGACCGTTTGCGAGCTGTTTGCGGTTTCCGGGGTTTGCCGCGCGAGCGCATTTGTTGTTCCCGGAGCGCCTCGTGGGCAAGCCGGTTGATACCCGCGGGGCGACCGCCGGCGGCCTTGCAGATCGCCCGCACTTCGGTGGCCGTGAACGGGCTTTCACCACTGTAACCGGCGACTGCCAGGCGGTACATCAAATAAGCGGCGGTTTCTTCTTCGGACAGTTTCGGGATTTCCAGCAACTGCGCGGTACAAGACGGCTCCCGGCGTTCCAGCGACTGCTTGAGCACCTGTTGTGCCTCGGGGGTACCGAACAGGATCAGGCGTACGCGTTCGGCCAGCGATCCGTCCAGCAACGTGCAAAGCTTCTGCATGGCATCGGCCGGCAGTTGCTGCGCATCGTCGATCAGAATGACGAGCAACTGGGAGGCGTCGGTCTGGCTGGCCCAGTGTTGCACCATCTGCCGCTCGTCGGTTATCTCGCCGATCCCCAGTGCATCGCCGAGACGCTGGCCGAACTGGGCGAATTCGTCGGCATTCATCAGGCACAGGCGCCATTGCCTGTTGGCCTGGGCGACGAAGCGGCCAAGCAGTGTGGTCTTGCCACTGCCTGGCGGACCGGACACGAGGATGACGGAGTCGCCGAACCGGGTAAGGTGAATCAGCAGGTCCAGCCGCTGCATGAGAGCTGATCCCGCATAAAAGAACCGGCCGTCCAGACCGTCGGCAAACGGCTCGCAGCTCAGTGAATAGGTTTTGAGGTAGTCGGCGGATGGGGCGGGGAATTCGCTATGGCTCATGAGCGCGCCTGCATGAACACGACACGGTAGCCTTTCTTCAACTGGGCATCACGCAGCTTCAGCATGGCGGCTTCCGCGCTCTCCCTGTCGGGGTAGTGATCCCTGACCATGCGCCCGCCGGCCCCCTGAAAGCCCCATTCGCGTATCAGTGTCCAGCCATCGAGCAAATCCTCCTGCAGGTGCAGGTGGTAGAATTTTGGCGCACCGGCGTCGCTGGGCGGGATCTGCATGTAGATGCGCATAAGTCGGTGGTGGCAGCATGCCTGTGGTCAAGTCAGTTCGCCCGGATTATAAACCCGTTGGTGTTCCTTGATTGCGTAGCGGTCGGTCATGCCCGCGATGTAGTCTGCGACCGCACGGGCCCGGCCCGAATCGCCGCCGTTGCGCTGCCGCTCGAAGACCTTGTGCTGGGCTTCCACCGGCAACAAGCGCGGGTCGGCAAAGAAGGCGTTGAACAGGTCGCGGATGACGCGCAGGGCCTTGGCGCTCATGCGGTGCACCCGGTAGTGCCGGTAGAGTTCGCTGCGCAGAAAACGCTTCAGTTCGAGGTTGCGCTCGCGCATATCATCGCTGAAAGCGATCAGCGGCGCGGACCGGCGGCGAACGGCTTCGAGGTCGGGCGGTGCATGCCGCGCGAGCTCCGCCATGCTGGTCTGCACCAGGTCGACCACCTGGCAGTTGATCAGCCGGCGCACCACTTCGTGGATCACGCGACGTTGCGACAGCTCGGGGTAACGGCTGCGGACCTCTTCGTACTGCTGATTGAATAGGGGGACTTCACGCAACTGCTGGATACTGATGAGTTCCGCGCGCAGGCCGTCGTCGACATCGTGGCTGTTGTAGGCGATCTCGTCGGCCAGGTTGGTTAGCTGGGCTTCGAGGCTGGGTTGCTGTTTGTTGAGGAAGCGTGCGCCAACCTCGCCCAGGTCGGCGGCATTTTTCGCCGAGCAGTGTTTGAGTATCCCCTCGCGCGTTTCAAAGCTCAGATTCAGACCGGGGAAATCCGCGTATTTTTCTTCCAGTTCATCCACAACGCGCAACGACTGCAGGTTGTGTTCGAAGCCGCCGTAGTCCCGCATGCATTCGTTCAGCGCATCCTGACCGGCGTGGCCGAAGGGAGTGTGGCCGAGATCGTGAGCCAGTGAAATCGCCTCGGTGAGGTCTTCGTTAAGCCGCAGGGCGCGCGCGATCGAACGCGCAATCTGCGCGACTTCGATAGAGTGCGTCAGGCGTGTGCGGAACAGGTCGCCTTCGTGGTTGACGAACACCTGGGTCTTGTATTCCAGGCGCCGAAATGCTGCGGCGTGAATGATGCGGTCACGATCGCGCTGGAACTCGCTGCGATAGCTCGGCGGCGGCTCCGGGTAATGACGCCCGCGGGAAACCGCGTCGACCACGGCGTAGTCCGCCAGCCCATCGTTGAGGTTCAATTCGCGCGGCCGCGTATTCATGACCCGGTCAACGGTAAACGGTTGGCGAGGGTATCTTCCAGCAACCCTGGGTCATAGTCGGCGCTGATCCTGGCCGCACCTATTGCCTCCAGCAGGATCAGACGCAGGCCGCCATCGACAGCCTTCTTGTCCACGGCCATCAGGTCCAGGAACTGCTGCTGGCCGATTTCGGGCGGTGGAGCAACCGGCAGTTGCGCGCGCGACAGCAGGGTGCGGATCCGCTCAACGTCAGCGGCGGAAATCCAGCCGTGGCGGGCCGAAAGATCGGCAGCCATCGCCATGCCCGCGGCCACGCCTTCACCGTGCAGCCAGTTGCCGTAGCCCATGCCGGTTTCTATGGCGTGACCGAAGGTGTGTCCGAGGTTGAGCAGGGCGCGCTTGCCGCTTTCCCGCTCGTCGGCGGCGACGATTTCCGCCTTGCACCGGCAGGAGCGCTCGATGGCATAGATCAGCGCGTCGGTCTCGCGCGCGCGCAGCCGATCGATATTTTCTTCCAGCCAGGTAAAGAATTCGGCATCCGCGATCAGGCCGTATTTAATGACTTCCGCGAGTCCCGCCGCCAGCTGGCGGTCGTCCAGTGTGGACAGCGTGTCGGTATCGGCGAGCACACAGCGTGGCTGGTGGAAGGCCCCGATCATGTTCTTGCCCAGCCGATGGTTGACCCCGGTCTTGCCGCCCACCGAGGAGTCGACCTGCGCCAGCAGCGTGGTGGGTACCTGGATGAAGTCGACGCCCCGCTGGTAGCTGGCCGCCGCAAAGCCGGTCATGTCGCCGACCACGCCGCCGCCGACGGCAACCAGGCAGCAGTTCC
>JASFNS010000309.1:0-3650 GCA_050116915.1 Thiogranum sp.
CTGAAGATCGAGGAGCTCATTGACGAGCTCAAGGAACGATATACGATCGTGATTGTCACGCATAATATGCAGCAGGCGGCCCGTGTCTCCGATTACACCGCCTTCATGTATCTTGGCAAGCTGATCGAATATGACGCCACGAGTAAGATATTCACCAATCCCAGTGAGAAAATGACCGAGGATTACGTGACAGGCCGCTATGGATAAGAGAATTGAGCATGGATAATCTGAACCTGGGACAACATATTTCCCGGCGCTACAATGAAGAGCTGGAGGATGTGCGCACGCGCGTTCTGGCCATGGGTGGGCTGGTGGAACAGCAGCTGCAGAAAGCCATGGACGCCCTCGAGGGCCTGGACGCCGGCATCGCCCAGCAGGTGATAGACAACGACCTTCAGGTCAACGCCATGGAAGTTGCCATCGACGAGGAGTGCAACACCATCCTCGCGCGGCGACAACCGGCCGCCAGCGACCTGCGCCTGATCACCGCTGTCATCAAGACCATTACCGACCTCGAGCGCATTGGTGACGAGGCCGAACGTATTGCCCGAATGGCGGGCGACCTGGTCGGCGAAACCCGTATTGCGAAACTGTTCACCCAGATCCGGCATCTCGGCCAGCACGCACGCACCATGCTGAGGGGGGCGCTGGACGCATTCGCGCACCTGGACACCGAAAAGGCCGTGGAAACCTGGAACGAGGATCGCAAGATCGACCGGGAGTACGAGGCGCTGTTGCGTGAGCTGATGACCTATATGATGCAGGATACCGATTCCATTCCCTGCGTGCTGAAAACCGTGTTTGCGGCACGCGCCATCGAACGTATCGGTGACCGCGCCAGTAATATCTGCGAATACGTGATTTACCTGGTCAAAGGCAAGGATGTCCGCCACACCGGGCTGCTGAAAGAGGCTGTGCCGGACGACGACGAGGACTAGTCGATTGCGGCCGCTTCGGGGGCCAGCAGGAATTCGAGCAGGGCTTTTTGTGCGTGCAGCCGGTTTTCGGCTTCGTCCCATACCACGCTGCGTTTGCCATCGATCACACCCGCGGTGACTTCCTCCCCGCGGTGCGCGGGCAGGCAGTGCATGAACAGTGCGTCTGCGTTGGCCTGCCGCATCAGCTCGTCGTTGACCTGGAAGGCGGCGAAGACTTTTTCCCTTTCCCGCTGCTCTTCCTCCTGGCCCATACTGGCCCAGACGTCGGTGACCACCAGGTCGGCACCCGCCGCGGCTTCGAGCGGGTGTTCGAACAGCCGGATACGTTCGCCGGCCGCGACGACGATGTCGGCATTCGGCTGATATCCGCCGGGCGCTGCAATATGCAGGCGGAAGTCGAACTGCCGGGCGGCATTGATATAGGAATGACACATGTTGTTGCCGTCGCCGATAAAGGCCACGGTGGCGCCGCGGATGTCGCCACGCTGTTCGAACCAGGTCTGCATGTCGGCGAGCAACTGGCAGGGGTGGTAACGGTCGGTCAGCGCATTGATCACGGGGCATACCGAATATTCGGCGAAGCGTTCGATTTTTTCATGTTCAAAGGTACGGACCATGATGGCGTCGACCATGCGCGACAGGACGCGGGCGCTGTCTTCAAGCGGTTCGCCGCGCCCGAACTGGGTATCGCGCGGTGACAGGAACATGGCGTGGCCGCCAAGTTGTGCCATGCCGGACTCGAAAGACACGCGCGTCCGGGTCGATGACTTCTCGAACACCATCGCCAGCACCTTGTTCTTCAGGGGTTCGTAGAGACGGCCCTGTTTCTGCCGTTCCTTGAGCTTGATGGCGCGTTGGATCAGCTGCTGCAGTTCATCACTGGAGAAATCCAGCAGGGTCAGAAAATGGCGTACATTCATGCGTCGGTATCCAGGAAGTTCGCGATGAGGTCACTGACACCATCGATAATGTCGTCAGCCTGCGCCTCGCTGATGATCAGTGGCGGTAGCAGCCGGACAACGTTTCCGGCGGTTACGTTGATCAGCAGTTTGCGCTGCAGCGCACTTTGCATCAGCTCGGCGCAGGGCCGGTCGAGCTCGATCCCCAGCATCAGGCCGCGCCCGCGTATCGCCACTACGCCGGGCAATTCGCCCAGCCGCCGGGTGAATCCCTCCAGCAGCCGGCGTCCCATGCGGTCGGCATGCTCTACCAGATGGTCGCCGCCGATGGTGTTCAGCACTGCAAGCGCGGCACTTGCCGCGAGTGGGTTGCCGCCAAAGGTCGAACCGTGATTGCCGGGCTGAAACACCTCGGCCGCCTTGCCGCGGCCGAGGCAGGCGCCGATCGGTACACCGTTACCGAGTCCTTTGGCCAGCGTCATGACGTCGGGCACGATACCGGTATGCTGGTGAGCGAACCACCGCCCGGTGCGGCCCATGCCTGTCTGTATCTCGTCCAGCATCAGCAGCCAGTTGTGTTCGTCGCAGAGTGCGCGCAGTTCGCTCAAGTAATCGGCGGCGGGGATGCGGATACCGCCTTCGCCCGTGATCGGTTCCACCAGCACCGCCACCACGCCGGGGCTGTTGGCCGCGATGGTGCGGATGGCCTTGAGGTCATCGTAGGGGGCACGCAGGAAACCCGGCATCAGCGGTTCGAAGCCCGCCTGTATCTTGCGGTTACCGGTTGCCGTCAGTGTCGCCAGCGTGCGGCCGTGAAAGCTGCCTTCAGTCACGATGACCTGCGGCGTGGCAATGCCCTGGCGGTGACCATACAGACGCGCCAGTTTCAAGGCCGCCTCGTTGGCTTCGGCGCCGGAATTGCTGAAGAACGCCCGGTCCATACCCGCGACCTTGCACAGTTGCTCGGCGAGTTGTTCCTGCAAGTCGATCTGGTACAGGTTCGAGGTATGCAACAGGCGCCCGGACTGTTCGCAAATCGCCTTGCTCACGGCGGGGTGGGCGTGCCCCAGGCCGCACACCGCAATGCCGGAGATCGCGTCCAGGTAGCGCTCGCCGTTGGCATCAAACAGGTAAATACCTTCGCCATGGGTAAAGCTGACCGGCAGCGGTTGGTAGGTCTTCATCAAGTGTTCGGCCATCAGGCTCCCCGGAAAGCAAAAAGGCGCTTTGCAAAAAGCGCCAGACTAAAGCCGTAATATTATAGTGTCCCGCGGCATTTTTAAATAAAAAACCCGGCCGGGGCCGGGTTTTGCCGTCGTCGCGCCGCGGGCCCTAGAAAGGCAGACCGTGTGCGTAGGCGGTCATGCCCAGCAGCATCGGAATCGACAGCAGGGTATTGGTGCGCGATGCCATCAGGGCAACCACCTTGGCCTTGGCGATTGCCTCCGGGTTGGACGGTACAATGCCGAGAATCTTCTTCTGGTTGGGCCAGATCAATACCCAGACGTTGAACAGCATGATGGTGCCGAACCAGGCGCCCATGCCGATGACCGAGGCGGGGCCGGCAAAGGTGAAATTCTCGAAGGTGAACGCCGGACCCAGGATACCCAGCTTGTGCAGCGCGGCTGCGCCCGATAACCAGGTCAGCAGGGCCGCCCAGCGAAACCACAGCAGCGCGCGGGGCGCGACGTACTTGTTAATGGCAGCGGGCCCGGGTCCACCACCTTCGGCTTCCGACAGCGCCTGGCCAACCGCGGGCACCTGGACAAAATTGAAGTAATAGAGCAAACCGATCCAGGTAATGCCGACAATG
>JASFNS010000310.1:0-3632 GCA_050116915.1 Thiogranum sp.
CGGCGTCGGACGCCCACTGCCTCATACCCGGGTACGTATCGCCGCAGACGGCGAAATCATGGTCGGCGGCTGCCTGTTCAGCGGTTACCTCGGCGAGCCCCTGCATCGTAAGGATGAATGGGCGACGGGCGACCTCGGTTACCTGGACAACGACGGTCATCTGCACATCACCGGGCGTAAGAAAACCGCATTCGCAACCGCCCACGGCCGCAAGCTCGCGCCCGAGTGGATCGAAAGCGAACTCGCAGGGGCGCCCGCTATCGCCCAGGCGGCGTTGTTCGGCGAGGGACGCAGTTTCAACGTTGCTGTGCTGGTACCCGGTAACGGCGCCGCGGCGTCGCGGATCGAACCGGTCATCGAGGTGCTGAACAGAACACTGCCCGACTATGCCCGTGTCAAACGCTGGATTGTCGCTGCCGAACCCTTCTCCGTGCGCAACGGCCTCGCCAATGGCGCCGGGGTGCTCAACCGTGAAGCCATTGCCGCGAGGTACTCGGAGCAGATTCAGCAATGCTACGAAGGAGAGAAAACTCTTGCCGTTCTATGAGCAGCTTCTAGCGGCCACCGCCAGCGAGCGAGACGCGTTCCTGGCGATTCCCGTCCTGCAGCGCGCGCTGCGCGCCGATATCTCCAGGGATGACTACATCGCATTCCTGGGACAGGCCTATCACCACGTCAGGCATACCGTGCCGCTGCTGATGAGCTGCGGCTACCGCTTGCCCGAGCGCTATGCGTGGTTGCGCAGGGCCGTGGGCAAGTATGTCGAGGAAGAAATGGGCCACGAGGAATGGATTCTCGACGACATCGCAGCCTGCGGCGGCGACCGCGAGGCGGCGCGCGATGCAACCCCGCTGCCAGCCACCGAACTCATGGTGGCCTATGCCTATGACATGATCCAGCGGCGCAACCCGCTGGGCTTTTTCGGCATGGTGCTGGTACTGGAGGGCATCAGCGTCGCGATCGCGTCCCGGGTGGCGGCGGCCATCAGGACCCACCTGGACGTGCCCGGGAACGCCTTCCGCTATCTCGATTCACACGGAGTGCTGGATCAGACCCACATCAGGTTTTTCGAGGACCAGATGAACCGCATCACTGACCGCGACGACCAGAACACCGTCATCCACTGCGCGCGCATGTTCTATCACCTGTATGGAAACATCTTCCGCAGCCTGGCCGATTTGACCACCGACACAAGAGACGAAACTTATGCAACGCTTCGCACGCACGCTATCGATACTGATACTGAGTCTGTCCAGCGCCATCGCAGTCGCCCGGGATGATGGCCTTGGGCAGGCCATTCTCGATATTCAGCACGCATGGAGTCACGTGCACTACGAGATCCCGAAGGACCAGCAGGAGGCAGCCTTTACCCATGTAGAGGCTATGGCGGACGCCGTGGTAACACGCTATCCCGGACGGGCCGAGCCGCTGGTGTGGAAGGCCATTGTGCTCGGTACCCACGCGGGTGCCAAAGGCGGACTCGGCGCCTTGAGCATGGTGCGCGAGGCGCGCGATCTTCTGGAGCGGGCGGAAAAGATCAATCCCGATACGCTGGGTGGTTCCATCTATACCACCCTCGGCAGCCTGTACTACCAGGTGCCGGGCTGGCCACTGGGTTATGGCGACGACAAAAAGGCCGAAGTCTTTCTGAAGAAGGCGCTGGCGATCAACCCCACGGGTATCGACGCGAACTATTTTTACGGCGACTTCCTGTACCGCAAGGGTGATTATCCCGCGGCACTGTCAGCTCTCGACAAGGCCATGCATGCGCCTGCCCGACCCGACCGGCCCCTGGCCGACAAGGGCCGTCGCGAGGAAATCCAGGCCATCATCACCAGGATCAAAGACAAGGCCTGAGCACGTCCCGGGTACAGCGGAATAGTGAGACACTGCTCATCTTCGCTATACCCGCCGTGGCCAATTGCTTTTGATAAAAGGATCAAACCATGAAGCTCGAATCGCAACGTATCCTCATTACCGGCGCCGGCGGCGGCATTGGCCAGGAATTGTGTGCGCAACTCGCGGCCCGCAAGGCCAGGCTGTGCCTGCTCGACCGGAACGCCGAAATCGTCGAGCGCATGGCGCAGACATCGGGGGACTTTCCGGCGGGACTGATCACCGCGCAAGCCGACATCACGCGCGCCGAAGAACGCGACCAGGCCATCAACAAGATGGTGCAGACCTGGGGCGGCATCGACATCCTGATCAATCTTGCCGGCGTACTGGACTTCGCCCGTTTCGACGAACAGGATCCGGGCATGATACAGCGTATCCTCCAGGTGAACGTCGAGGCGCCCATGCAATTGACCCGTTATGTGCTGCCGCAGATGATCGAACAGGGGCACGGGCGCATCGTCAATGTCGGGTCCATGTTCGGCAGCATCGGCTTTCCCTGCTTCGCTGCCTACTCGGCCAGCAAGTTCGCCCTGCGGGGGTTTTCCCAGGCACTGCGCCGCGAACTCGCCGGCAGCGGCGTCGGCGTCACCTATGTGTCGCCCCGCGCCGTGAGCACGCCGTTCAACCCCCCGGCGGTGCACCGCATGGCGGAACTCGGCATGATGCACATGGACGATCCGCAATGGGTGGTTAAAAGGATCGTGACGGCTATCGAAAAAGACAGGGAAGAGGCCTATTTCGGTTTTCCGGAAAGCCTGTTCGCGCGCCTCAACGCCATCCTGCCCAGGGTTGTCAGCCGCGCGATCATCAAGCAGGTCCCGGCGCTGGTGTCTTTCGCGCAAGAGCAGCAGGTCAAGGCCTGAGAGCCGGCCTCATTACCGCCGCTGGCGCGGCGTTCTCGCGCACAGGCATCGCGGTCAGAATGACCACCACGATGGGCGGCTGAATCAGCGGTCGGTCGTTACAATGCCGCGACGTTCACCCTTGCGGCGATCCCTGTCCGAGCGTCGCTCGGGACCGTCGTAGGGTCGCAACGGTGCATTGCTGCCCTCGAAGATCGCGCTGCGCAAGGTACCTACCAATGAGCGCAGGTCGCGTGCAAGCTGGCGCGCAATGATGTGCAGGAAATGGTGCGGCATAGGCGAGTTCGCCGTGTACAGCAGCTCGAAGGCACTGCGCGGCAGAGAGGCCACACGCACCGGGCCTGCTGCTGTGCAGCACGCGCGGCGTCTGGTGTGATCGATCAGAGCCCACTCTCCGAAGATCTCGCCGGACCCCATCCGCTTCAGCTCGGTATGACCACGGTCATCGCTGTGCCGCTGTGTGACCGCTACCTCGCCATCGACGATAAGATAGATTGTCTCCGCGGGGTTGCCCTGTTTGAAGAACTCGTGTCCGTCAGGATAGTCTTTCTCCATCATGATGCGGTCGAGGGCTTCGACATCGGCGCGCGACAAGCCCGCAAAATTCGGGGCTGTCTCGAGCAGTTCGATCAGTCTCACGCTGTGGCCTCCCGGTGTCCGAAAAGCTTCCGGTAAACTCTCATTGGCCAGTCACGCAGGTGATGCGGTGCTGTTTCGCCGGCTGCCTCTTCACTCTCCTTACGGTGACGTAACAGCAGCTCATCGGCCGCGCCTAGCCGTTCAACCAGCAACTGCGTAAGCATTCGCACCAGTTTGTTGCACATCGTCGGATGGGCCCGATCCAGTTTGCGCAGGCCTTCCGGAGACAGCGCA
>JASFNS010000311.1:0-3630 GCA_050116915.1 Thiogranum sp.
CCCGGCCGTTCACAGAATGTCTGTCAACGGACTGGGCGAGAGTTTGCGTCACGCCCGCCTGCACATGGATCTGCCGGTACCGAAACTGGTCGAGATGGCCCTGCAGCGTGGCGAGGGCGTGCTGGCTGACAACGGCGCCTTGAGCGTCCACACTGGCCTGCGCACCGGACGTTCGCCGAAGGACCGTTTCATCGTGGACGACCCGGCTGTCGATGCCGAAGTCGACTGGGGCGCGGTGAACCGACCGTTGGATCCGGCAACGTTCGAGGAGCTCTGGGCGCGGGCGTGTGACTGGTTGCGCGGCCGGGAGCTGTTCACGGCGCGATTGCAGGCGGGCACCCACGCCCGCCATGCCCTGCCCCTGTTTGTGATCACCGAATACGCCTGGCACAACCTGTTTGCGCATCAGCTCTTCGTGCGGCCGGACCCCGCTACGCCCGAAGCAGCCGGGCCAGAGTGGACCATTCTCAGTCTGCCCTCGTTCACCACCGACCCTGAACGAGACGGGACCAATAGTGACGGCGCGGTGATCATCGACTTCAGCGCGCGGCGGATCCTGCTGCTCGGCATGCGCTACGCGGGCGAGATGAAGAAGGCAGTATTCTCCGCTTTGAACTATCTCGCGCCAGAGCACGGGGTGCTGCCCATGCACTGCGCGGCAAACGTCGGCGAGGGCGGCGACGTAGCGCTGTTCTTCGGGCTTTCCGGTACCGGCAAGACCACGCTCTCAGCCGACCCCATGCGCTTTCTCATCGGCGATGACGAACATGGCTGGGACGGCGATGGAATCTTCAATTTCGAAGGCGGTTGCTACGCCAAGTGCATCAACCTCAATCCGGAGCGCGAACCGGTGATCTGGAATGCCATCCGCTTCGGCGCGGTGATGGAGAACGTGGTACTGGCAGGCGACAGCCATGCACCGATCTTCGACGATGCCAGCGTCACCGAGAACACGCGCGTCGCGTACCCACGTGAGTTCGTCCAGAAGCGCATGCCCGGGAATCAGGGCATGCAACCGAATGCTGTGATCTTTCTCACCTGCGACCTGTACGGGGTCCTGCCGCCGGTGGCCATGCTGACCCGCCAGCAGGCCGCCTACCATTTTCTAAGCGGTTATACCGCGCTGGTCGGCAGTACCGAGGTGGGCCAACCGGAGGGGATCAAGCCGACCTTCAGCGCCTGTTTCGGTGCACCCTTCTTTCCGCGTCACGCGAGCGTATACGCCGACTTACTGATGGACAAGATCGAGCAATACGCCGTGCCTGTCTACCTGGTCAATACCGGCTGGACCGGCGGTCCGTACGGCGAGGGCCAACGCTTCAGTATCGCCACGACGCGCGCCATTGTGCACGCGATCCTGCGTGGTGACTTGCAGGAGGTGGATACAGAGGTCCTGCCCGGCTTTAACCTGCGTATCCCACTACACGTCCACGGCATCGACGAACGGCTGCTGGATCCGCGACAGACGTGGACCGATGCAGATGCCTACGTCCGCAGTGCGCGCGAGCTCATCGGCCTTTTCCGTGACAACTTTGAGCGTTTCGATGTATCCGCCGAGATCGCCGCCGCGGGACCGCAGTTCTGATGCAGTCGGTGCCGGCGGATGGCAGAGTCTGACACAAGGCGTGAGAAGGGCGGCGGAGATTCGTCGGCCCAGACTACCCAAAAACCGAGCCCGTGCCACGACCCATGGCGCATCGTTTAAGCAGGATAATCGCCTATTGCGGGTTCCGTCGGCCCCCTATGAGCTGATGGCTTCTTATGCATTGCTTCCAGTGCGAGTTTGGTCTGCCGATGTCTCAGTAATTGCCCTTAGAGTGTGGGCATAAGAATGAAGAAGATCCATAAGACGAGAACAGTTATCGGCGTTGTTGGGAGCTACCGAAAAGGTGGCATTGTCGATACAGCGATCAGTGCGGTACTGGCAGGTGCGTCTGAAAACGGGCTGGCCGCAAGCAGCATCGGCGGTCAACCGGCCTGGAGATGTCCCTAAGGTCCGCTATCGGGTAGCTCCGATGAAACCACAGCGGGCCTCGCTAATTCCGCTTTTGGCCGAACTCGGAACTGACGACTGCAGCGCAGGAACGACCGGTTCTGCTGCATTTCTGCCGGTCGGTTGGAACCAGGAAACGGCTGGTTTCGGGGGGGATACCCGACTACGAACCCCGACAACTAAGCGAATGTGGGAAGGGGCTCACCACCGGGCGAGCCCCTTTCCACAACTCACAAAAATGCACAAATCCGGAACATTCTGTAAGTGGTTGTCTGCCTTGGCAACCCGAAATGGCGCTGGCGCGTCAGTGTTAACCCCTTGTTGTTGGGGTGCCTTGGTTTGCGTTAGGATGCGTGACGCGCCCTGTGAAGCCTCTTGTAATCAGCTGGTCGGGGGTTCAAATCCTCTCGCCGGCTCCATATAACTCCTTGTAAATCAAGCAGGTTAGCACTTAAATATACCTGTCTCCAAGATTGCGTGGCTCACCGATGGCGCACTCGCTGGCAACAAACCACCATAAAGCGCACTGTTCCAGTAGTCTATACCGGAATATGGCCTCCCTAAAAAGACACCTACCTAAACCTTCTGGAGCAGATAATCAGGACGGCTCGAAACGGCCGGAAGCAGACCGGTACGCACAGCAGTACAGCAGGAACTAGGTATGGATAAAATCAAATATCGGATAGAACCGTACTCTGAGCAAAAGCTCTCAGCATTGAAGTTTTTTTTCCAGTCGAAAATACACTACGGCTAATGGATTGAATGGTTTCGAAAGGCAAGGAGTTCAGTTCGATCGAGCATGCACTTCAGTGTGCTGAGACTGCTCGTTTCTATGCTGACCGCAGGCTCGTCGAAGCTTTCCGTACCGGAGGACTCTCGGCTATTGATCTAACTCATCCTGATGACCTTCGTCGCGACCCACTTGCTTTTCTGCCCGCTGCTATTGATTCATCCAAGCTCCACGGTCCGTTCACGACTTCTGGTACTACCGGCAAGGCCAAGGCCATCTACTTGTCACACAGAGACACGGTAGAGCTTGGTGGCCCGTACTTTGACGGCGTTGGGCACGGCGTGCCCGTAATCGGCCCCGATGACCACTACCTAGTGGCAATGCTGGACCGACCTGGTTCGCTTGGACGATACATTGCTGATGTTGTCATGCCAACGGCAGGATACACGGCAGAGACCTGTAGCCCACTGGATGTAGAGTTGCTTGCTGAAAAGATCATCGACTACCCACACCCCTTTGTATTGCGCACAGGCCTTCCAATTGCCGCCCGGGTCCTCGATATTCTCACCGATCGAGGTATCAGTCCTGGCCCGTCACGGATACAGGGTATTCACCTTGGGGGGAGCGTCATGACAACGGCTGTCCTGGAGCGCATCCGTGACGGATTCGGCGTACCCGTACATGCTATCTACGGAATGACCGAGATCGGTGGTGCCTTTATAGCCAGCGCGATTAAACCGTGTAGCAATCGTTACCGGTTTGTACGGCGAAACTACATGATTCAGGAGTTGGTTCCCACCAATAGACGAGACGGGCTGCACGAGGTAATCGAGTTCACTCACACCCAGGTTTACACGGAGGTTCTGCCGGGAACGGTCGAGTAAGCAGGTGTAGTGCTCCGGGCTTA
>JASFNS010000312.1:0-3621 GCA_050116915.1 Thiogranum sp.
CGGCCTGCTGGTTGCGGCCGACGGGGCCCAGTCGGGCGTTCGCCAGCAGCTGGGTATCGAGACCACGCGGCGCGACTATGAACAGACGGCGATTATCGCCAATGTCAGTACCGACAAGCCGCATAATAATGTCGCCTTCGAGCGCTTTACCGACAGCGGGCCGCTGGCGCTGCTGCCCATGACCGGCGCGCGCTCGGCGCTGGTGTGGACGGTGCGTGCCGATCAGAGCGAGGAAGTCATGGCGCTGGACGATGCGGCATTCCTCGAACGCCTGCAGCAGCGCTTCGGTTACCGTCTTGGTCGCTTCACCCGGGTGGGCAGCCGCAATGCTTTCCCCTTGCAGTTGTTGCAGGCCAGGGAATCGGTACGCCCGCGCCTGGCGCTCATCGGCAACGCCGTACACACCCTGCACCCCATCGCCGGCCAGGGTTTCAACCTGGGGTTGCGTGATGTGGCCGCTCTGGTCGACGTGGTCCTGGATGCACGCCGCGGTGGCCAGGACATCGGCAGCCTCGCGGTATTGCAGCGCTATGCCGACTGGCGGCAGGCCGACCAGCGTCGCGTGGCACTGTTTACCGACAGTATGGTGCGGCTGTTCGGCCAGTCGCTGCCGCCGGTGGCCTGGCTGCGTGACGCCGGCATGCTGGCGCTCGATGCATGCCCGCCCGCCAAGCGCTGGTTCGGGCGCATGACCATGGGGCGTGCCGGACGCCTGCCGCGCCTGGCGCGCGGACTGGGTGTCGCGGATGAATAGCGCCGATTTCGACGTGGTGATTGTTGGCGCCGGTCTGGTCGGCCTGTCGCTGGCCGCCGTGCTGGGTGACGCCGGCTTCAGGGTTGCGATTGTCGAAGCGCGCGAACCGCAGCTCGACTGGGCTGAAGACAGCGTGGATCTGCGCGTCTACGCCATCAGCCGCGCTTCGGAGAACCTGTTGCGCGCGGCCGGCGCCTGGTCGGCCATCGAGCCCCGGGCCTGCGCCTACCGGGATATGCGTGTCTGGGATGCGGGCGGCAGCGGCGACATCCACTTCGACAGCGCCGAACTCGGCGAGCCCGGCCTCGGCTATATCATCGAGTCGCGTGTTATCGAAAAGGCCCTGGTCGAAGCGCTCGCGCAGCTGCCAGCGGTCGAGCGCTTCTGCCCGGTCGACATAGCCGCCTTCGCCAGTACGGAGGATGCCCGCTGCGTCGAACTCGAAGACGGGCGCAGGCTCTCGGCCCCGCTGCTGGTGGGTGCCGACGGCAAGCATTCGCGGGTGCGCGACTACGCGGGCATTCACGCCAGGGTGTCGGACTACGGGCAGCGCGCGCTGGTCGCGGTGGTGGCCTGCGAACGCCCGCACGCGCACACCGCCTGGCAGCGTTTTCTGCCCACCGGTCCGCTGGCGTTTTTGCCCTTGTGCGACGGGCGCTGCTCGATTGTCTGGTCCGCCACCAGCGAGGAGGCCGAACGCCTGCTGGCGCTTGACGATGCGGCTTTCTGCGCGGCGCTCGGCGAGGCATTCGACCACCGGCTGGGCGCCATCCTCAGCGTGGGCGAGCGCGTGCTGTTCCCGCTGCAGCGCCAGTATGCCGAGCACTACATCGCCCCGCGCATCGCGCTGGCGGGCGATGCCTTGCACGTGATTCACCCGCTGGCGGGACAGGGGGTCAACCTCGGCTTCAAGGACGTGCGTGAACTCGCCGACGTGCTGATCGATGCGCGCCGGCGCGGGCGCGACCCTGGTGCGTTCTCGGTGCTGCGTCGCTATGAGCGCGCCCGCAAGGGCGACAACCTCGCCACCATGCTGGCGATGGACGGTTTCAAGCAGCTGTTCGGCAGCCGGGTGCCGCCGGTGCGCTGGCTGCGCAACGCCGGGCTCGATCTGGTCGATGCCGCCACGCCGGTGAAGAATCTCATTATGCGTCTGGCGATGGGGCTGTAGCCGCACGTTGATACGCGGGACGTTGCTGCAGGCGTTCGCTGTAGGCAAGCAGTGCGGGGTGGTTCTGCAGCATGTCCGGCAGCCACATCAGCGTTGAGCCCAGCAGAATATCGGCCGTGGTGAACTGCTCACCGGCGATGTGCTCGCGCTCTCCCAGTTCCCTGTTCAGCGTTTTCAACACGCTGCGGTAACCTCGCGTCGCCCAGGGCACCATGTCCGGTACCCGCTGTTCCTCCGGCAGCAGCATGCTGTGCAGCAGAATCTGGAAGGCCAGCGGTTCGAGGGTGCCAGGTACGTAGAAGACCCATTGCTCATAAGCCATACGCGCGGGGCTGTCGATTTCCGGCGCCAGCTGTTTTTCCGGGTAGCGGTCGCTCAACCAGTGACACATGGCGCAGGATTCGATCATGACGCTGCCGTCGATTTCCATGGCCGGTACCGCGCCGTGCGGGTGAATCCTGCGGTATTCGGCGCTGCGGCCTTCACCGCCAAACAGATCGATGAGATGCAGTCGGTAGGGTAGTTCGAGTTCCTCGAGCAGCCAGCGTGGCCGCAGGGCGCGTGTTCGATGAGTGTAGTAGAGAGTGATATCCACGGGACACCTCGTTACTTGTGTTTTGAAAGTGACTGGAGTGTAGTCCAGTAACTTTCAATTAACAAGTGACGGGTTTTCGACTAGAATGCGACTATGCGCAAGCCGTCCAAAACCGCGAAAATCCCGACTGACTGCCAACGTTCGATTTGCGGCGTGGCTTGCAGCCTCGACCTGCTCGGCGACAAGTGGACGCTGCTGGTGGTGCGCGACCTGCTGATGGGCAAGCAGACCTACAGTGAGCTGCAGGCGTCGCCGGAACGCATTCCCACAAATATTCTGGCTGACCGCCTCAAGAAACTGCAGGCCGAAGGTATCGTCGAGCGCAGCGTCTACCAGGAGCGGCCACGGCGTTACCGCTACCACCTTACCGACAAGGGCAAGGATCTGCTGCCGGTGCTGCGCAGCATGGTGCGCTGGGCCAACAAGCACGTGCCGGGGACCCTGGCGCTGGCCACGGTCGAAAAACTCATCAAAAAGACGCCGGCATCATGCAAGTCACCGAGCTGAATATCTATCCCGTCAAGTCCACCCGCCGTATCGCCCTGAGCGAGAGCGAAGTGCTGCCGCGCGGCCTGCCCTGGGACCGGCGCTGGATGCTGGTCGACGCGAGCGGCAAGTTCATCACTGGGCGTCAGCACCCCGGACTTGCCACCGTGCAGACGCAAATCGGCGACAATGTGTTGCACATCCACGCAGCCGGCCACGATTCGCTGAGTCTGCCGCTGGTGCCCCGAGAGCGGCGGGTTGTCGAGGTTACGGTCTGGAAGGACAGCGTCGGCGCGCTTCTGGCCGGTAGCGAGGCCGATGCCTGGTTTTCGGGTTTTCTTGGCCTCGACTGCCGTCTGGTGCAGATGACCGACGACATTTCCCGCGGTGTGAATCCGGACTACGGCCGGGCCGGCGACCAGGTCAGTTTCGCCGATGGTTTTCCCCTGCTTGTGATCAGTGAAGCGTCGCTCACGGATCTCAACAGCCGGCTCGATCAGCCCGTCGAGATGCGCCGCTTCCGGCCCAACCTGGTGATCGATGGCGATCTGCCGTACGCCGAGGACGACTGGCGGCGCATCCGGGTCGGCGAGGTCGAGTTCGAGGGGGTCAAGA
>JASFNS010000313.1:0-3613 GCA_050116915.1 Thiogranum sp.
GCGATTACAACGAGTCGGACCTCGTAGGCGAGGGTCTGCGTATTTTCACCACGCTGGATCCCCAGGTGCAATGGGCCCTGCAGAGGAGCCTGGACCGGCGTATCCGGCCGCTGCTGAATCAGCAGCCGGATCTGCAGGGGGCCGGTCTGGTGACGCATTCCGCCAATGGCGAAGTGCTGGCGCTGGCCGGCGGCCGCCAGGCCGGGTTCGCCGGCTACAATCGGGCGCTGGACGCACAGCGCCAGGTGGGGTCGCTGATCAAACCGGCGATCTACCTTACCGCGCTGGAACACGCGCAGCGTTACAACCTGGCGACGCCGCTGGACGACTCGGTTCTGCAGTACGAACAATCGGGACAGGTCTGGTCGCCGGATAACTATGACCACCAGTTTCACGGCAAGGTCATGCTGTACCAGGCGCTGGCGCATTCCTACAACGTGGCGACGGCCCGGCTCGGTCTGAACCTCGGCGTCAGCAGCGTGGTAGCGACGCTGCGGCGCCTCGGTATAGACGCGCCGCTCAATCCCTATCCCTCGCTGTTCCTCGGGGCTACCAACATGAGTCCCATAGACGTTACCCGGTTGTACCTGAACTTTGCCAGCGGCGGATTCCACGTGCCACTGCGCAGCATCCGCGAGGTCCTTGATGCAAACGGAAAACCCCTGCAGCGATACGATCTGAGTGTCGAGCGGGTCATAGATCCCGCGCCCGCGTTCCTCATCAACCGTGCCTTGCAAATGGTGGTCGCCGAAGGTACTGCGCGCGCGCTCAACCAGCGTTTTGCCGCCGCGCTGGGCCTGGCCGGCAAGACCGGTACCACCAACGATCTGCGCGATTCCTGGTTCGCCGGCTATGACGGCGAAAAGCTCGGGGTTATCTGGATAGGCCGCGACGACAATCAACCCATGGGCCTAACCGGCTCGACCGGCGCGATGCGCGTCTGGTCGGATCTCTATGCCGAAGCCGGGGTGGTGGCGCAGCAGCCGCTGAAACCGGAGGCGGTCGCCTGGCACGGCGTCGATCGCGACAGCCTCGGTCTGGCGGACAACGGCTGTCAGGATACCGTACAATTGCCGTTTATCGAATCCGGTTCGCTGCCGACGCGCGCTCCCTGCGCCACCAGCGGTGGGCCCGACTGGTTACCCGGATGGTTACGATGATGAAACGACTGGTGGTGCCCCTGTTTCTGCTGCTGGGCGCCTGTAGCAGCTCGCCGACGCGGCCGTTACCGCCGGTGATCGATGGACAGACCGGCGAGCCTGCGCCCGGGGTGCCGTACGAGCCCCCCGAGGAAACGGTGCCGGTACCGCTGCCGCCATCGTCCTCAAGCGGTGGCGCGGTGGTTGCGCTGCTGGATCAGGCCGAGACCTATCACCGCTCGGGTGATATCGATAACGAAGCGGCCACGATCGAGCGGGCGCTGCGCATCGACCCGAAAAATGCCGGTCTCTGGAGCCGCCTGGCAGCGGTCCGGCTCGAGCAGGGGCGGCCCGGGCAAGCCGAGCAGCTGGCACTGAAGTCCAACGCGCTGGCCGGTGAGGACAACGTGCTGCAGGCTCGCAACTGGCGCCTGGTGGCGCGCGCGCGCTGGTCCGTCAATGACGGCAGCGGGGCGCGGGCGGCCGAGAAAAAGGCCCGGGATCTGGGCGGTTAGGCGTTGAATTGTGTACAATCCCTGGCTTGAACGGGCAGATCGCTGGATTTGACTTGGACCTTTCCGACCGCACACCCGGTGATGCACCCCCAGCGACTCCTGTAGTCGCGAGTGGGGAAAGCGGGCTGCCACTGCGCGAGCGGGGCACCCTTGCGGACCGCCTGTTGCCCATCGGCCGCGCGCTGCCCGAGCCTAGACAACCTCACAAGAAGCGCCGGCCACGTGGGCATCTATTCAGTCGATAAGCTCATCAGCGAGGCCCGCCGCCTGGCTGCCGAATTCCGCCGCACCACGGGCAAGCCCCTGCCGGGCGTCAGCGGCGAGATCGCGGAACACGACGCGGCGCGCCTGTTGGGCCTGAAAATCTGTGACGACCGCAGCCTCGGCTATGACGCAGTGGGCGAGGGTGACCGGGAGGGCAAGCGAATCCAGATTAAGGCGAGGGTTATTTTCGACGAGGAGAAATCCGGACAACGAGTCGGGCAGCTGAGGCTCGATCACGATTGGGACAGCGTGGTACTGGTCATCATGGACGACGACTATGAACCTTTTGAAATCTACGAAGCCGAGCGGGAAGACATCATGGACGCCATGGACGAAGCCGCCAGCAGCAACCGCAAGAAACGTGGCGCCATGAGCGTTGCGCGTTTCAAGATTATTTCGCGGCTGGTGTGGACCCGCGAGGAAGGCGTCATAGACGACGAAATCTGGGACAACCGGTCCGATCCCTGACCGGTGGTTGACAGCTCGCTTATGTATCCCCTTGAACAAGGCGGTCCGGGACAGGCGGCGCACTGCCTGAGCGACAGCGGCGCGCTGGCCGGCGAAGTGGGTGGATTCGCGGTTCGCCCGCAGCAGGTGCAGATGGCGGACGCGGTGGAACAGGCGCTCGAGGACGGTACCCCGCTGATTGTCGAGGCCGGTACAGGGGTCGGCAAAACTTTCGCCTACCTGGTGCCCGCGCTGTTGTCCGGCAAGCGCGTGATTATCTCAACCGGCACGCGTCACCTGCAGGACCAGCTGTTTCACCGCGATCTGCCGACAGTCCGTTCGGCGCTGGCGGTGCCAGTCACCGCGGCGCTGCTGAAAGGCCGCGCCAACTATCTCTGCCATCACCGCCTGGCGGTTGCCCGCACCGAGGGGCGTCTGGAGTCCCGCCAGCAGATCTCCTACCTGGAAGCCATCCGCGACTGGGCCGGCCGGACGCGCAGCGGCGATATCGCCGAGCTGTCGGGGATCCCCGAGGACGCGCCTATCTGGCCGCGGGTCACCTCGACCGCGGAGAACTGCCTGGGCCAGGAGTGTGAGTGGTTCCAGCAGTGTCATGTGGTAAAGGCGCGGCGCACGGCCCAGGATGCGGACCTGGTGATCATCAATCACCACCTGCTGTGCGCTGACCTCGCGCTCAAGGAAGAAGGCTTCGGCGAACTGTTGCCCGGTGCCGAGGTTTTTATCGTTGACGAGGCGCATCAGCTGCCGGAAACCGCGACGCGCTTTTTCGGTATCAGCCTGTCCAGCCGCCAGTTGCAGGAGCTCGCCCGTGACAGCATCGACGAGTATGTGCGCGAGACCGCGCTGCTCGACGGCCTGCCCGACCGGGCGCGGGCACTGGAACAGGCCCTGCGCGAACTGCGCCTGGCACTTGGACAGGACGAGCAGCGGGCGCCCTGGTCGCGCGTGGCCGCCGACAAGGGGGTGCAGGCAAGCCTGCCGCGCCTGAGCGAGGCGCTGCATGAACTGGCCGAGGCCCTGGCACAGGAAGCGCAGCGCAGCCGCGGCCTGGAAAACTGCCACCAGCGTGCGCTGAAACTGCAGGCACAGCTGCAACAGACCACCGAGCAACCGCCGGAGAATCACATCCACTGGTTCGAAACCTGGAAAAGCGCTTTCCGCATCAACCTGACGCCGCTGGACGTCGCGGAGAACTTCGACAGCCAGCGACGCGCCTTGCCCAGCTGC
>JASFNS010000314.1:0-3613 GCA_050116915.1 Thiogranum sp.
TGATCTATGAGTGGCGCGACAAGGACTTCCAGGCCGATATGGTCGAGCAGTTCATCCAGTGTATCGGGTTGTATCCGACCGGCACACTGGTGGAACTCAACACCGGCGAAGTCGGCCTGGTGCTGTCGCAGAACCGTGTGCGCCGGCTGCGGCCGAAAGTTATGCTGGTGCTGGACAAGAACAAGGTGGCCTACGATTTCAATCCAACGGTAAATCTGATCGAGGACCCGCTTGACGCCGACGGCCGGTTCATCGAGATCCGCCGGCCGTTGCAGCCCGGCACCTATGGCATCAATGCCAGCGAGTTTTACCTTTAGGGCTCCGGCGCGACCGCTTCGAGTCAATAAACTATGCATTTTAACCACGTGACTGTCGCTGACCGGAACGCCATGCTGGCGGCGTTGGACCGTGCGGCCGCCGAACAGCGCCGTTTTGCGCTGTTGCTGGTAAACCTGGAAAAGTTTCGCGACATCAACATCGAACTCGGGCACCGCTGTGGCGACGAGCTGCTGCAACGGCTTGCCGAGCGTATCGGCTCGGTGTTGCGCGCCGACGATGCCGTGTTCCATATCGGCGCCGACGAGTTCGCGGTTATCCTCGGCAACCTGGGTTCGCCACAGCTGGCCGAACTGGCCGCGAGGAAAATGCTGGAGGTTATCGGCGCGAACCTGGAGCTGGATGGCAGGGTGGTGGCGCCGGTGGCGCGTGTCGGTGGGGCCGTGTTTCCCGACCACGCAGGCAACCCCGGTGAACTGATGCAAATCGCCGAGGCTGCCCAGCAGAAGGCGCGCGGCCACCGCGAAGGTTACATCATTTACGACCGGCTTCTGCGGGTCGAAGAGCAGACACGTACCGACCTCAAGGGGAAATTGAAAGTCGCACTGGACAACAGCGACCTGATGCTTTACTACCAGCCACAGGTGAACCTGCAGGAGGGTGTCATCAGCGGCTGCGAGGCGCTGGTCCGCTGGAACGAGGCCGACCACGGCTGGATCAGTCCGGAGGTCTTCATCCCGGTGGCCGAGTCCGGCGAACTCATAGATACGCTCACCTACTGGTCGGTAAACGTGGCACTGCGCGAATGGTTCCGGCATTGCCGGGGTTGTTCCCCGACGGCGTCGATCAGTGTCAATCTGTCCGCCAAGCTGCTGCACTCCCCCGAGGTTGTAGAGCTTATACAGCGGGCCATGAATATCTGGGGGGCGCGACCCGGGATGCTGGTACTCGAGGTCACCGAGAGCGCCATGATGGTCGACCCGAAGATGGCGCGCGCAACACTGGCAGCGCTGGATGAGCTGGGGGTCGTCGTGTCGATCGACGACTTCGGCACCGGGTATTCCTCACTGGCGTACCTGAAGAACCTGCCGGTAGGTGAGTTGAAAATCGACAAGAGTTTCATCCTGCATATGGCCGAGGACCAGCAGGACCGCAAGATTGTCCAGTCGGTGATCGACCTGGCGCATAACCTCGATCTGCGGGTGGTCGCCGAGGGCATCGAAAACCAGCAAACGCTGGATATGCTGGTCGGGATGGGTTGTGATTTCGGCCAGGGCTATTACATCGCCCGCCCGATGCCGCTCGCCGAGCTACCGCCCTGGGTCGAGAGCAGCAACTGGGTACCTCGCCGCGCGCCCAGCGCCTAGCCGGGCACGCGCAGCGCCACCCCGCCGCGACGCGGATCACCGCAAGCGTCAAAGCCCGAACGACCCTGGGCAACGGCGTGCACCCCGCCGAAGAACAGATTGCGATCCGGCCAGGATTTCACCTGGTCGAACAGGGTGTGCAATGTCGATACCACGGCACCGTCAAAGCCGCCTTCCACGTTGAGCAGCCCGTTTTCATAGTGGACGCGCGGACGCTGGATCGCTGCCTCGAGCGACAGACCGCTGTCGACGATAGCGCTGACGACCTGCAGGATGGCCGAGCGAATGCGGTTCGAACCGCCGGAGCCCAATGCGATACAGCTGCCGTCGTCCAACTGCAGCATGCCCGGCGCCATCATCGAGGTCATGCGCTGGTTCACCGGCCAGTGCTGGAACCCGTGCGGATTGAGGTCTTCTTCGCCCAGCATGTTATTCAGCATGATGCCCGTATCGCCGACCATGTGACCACAGCCTTCACCGTTACTGGTGGTCAGAGCGGCGAGGTTGCCATGCGCGTCGACTACGCTGATATGTGTCGTGCCACGGTAGGCGCGCGCACGCCCCTGGATACGGCGCAGATAGTCCTCGATGTAGGCGGGCTCGAGCAGCTCGCGGTCGAAGCTGTCGCTGGCAACGCTCTCCAGGCGCGCCTCGTTGGTGCACTGCATGGTTTCGGCCAGGGTGGCAATCGCGCCGGGTGTGTCGGCAGCCAGGCCGTCCGCCGCGAGTCGTTCCAGCAGTTTCAGCGCAAAGCCGACCAGCAGCCCGCCCGACGATGGCGGCGGGTTGATATGCAGTTGTGAGTCGCGGTAGCCGATCACCAGCGGTTTGCGTTTGCTTACCCGGTAGGCTGAGAAATCCTCCCGCCTCAGGTGGCCTCCACCGCTGCGGCAGGCTGCATCGACCATGTCGGCGATGTCGCCTTCGTAAAACAGCTGCTCGCCCTCGCGCCCCAGCGTTTCGAGCGTTTCGGCCAGCTCCGGCAGGTACATTGTCTCGCCGTCACCGAGCAGGCGGTCGGGTTGCGTGCGGCTGGCGAACTGCTGCGCGGCCCCCGGCGTTGCCAGGTAGATCGGTTTGACAACGTCGAAGATATAGGCCTGCAGCGCGGTGATTTGCACGCCTCGCCGGGCCAGGTCAATGGCCGGTTCCAGCAATGCCGTCATCGGTAGCGTGCAGAGATCGCGATGGATCTCGAACAGGCCGCGCACGGTGCCCGGCGTGGCGGCCGCGCCGTAGCCGATGTGGAACTCCTGCAGGGTGGTGCCGAAGTCGGCGTGGATGGGGTGAAAATCGATATCCGCGGGCGGCTGGCGGTGCTTCGGTGTCTGGGCGAAGAAATCATAGACGCGGCTGGTGCTCCCCGCGGGGCGCGCCAGC
The DNA here is from genome assembly GCA_050116915.1 of Thiogranum sp. Taxonomy (GTDB): domain Bacteria; phylum Pseudomonadota; class Gammaproteobacteria; order DSM-19610; family DSM-19610; genus Thiogranum. Next base: position 3,024 of record JASFNS010000314.1, read on the forward strand.
AGGAAACCTCCGCCGCCGAGCGAAGTCAGCACCGGTTCGGCGACACAGGCGCACCAGTGGGCGGCCACCACCGCGTCGAAGGCATTACCGCCGTCGCGCAGGGTCTGCGCCGCGGCTTCAGCGGTGGCGGGGTGACCGGCGGCGACTGCGCCGCGGGTTGAGCTGTTCATGCCAGGATCCTGTCCGTCGTAGGTTGCGCCGAGCGCCGTGAAGCCTGACAGCGCGGACGTGACGGCTGTCCGGACGTCAGGGTGGACGGCGCAACGTCAGGCTTCGCGGCGCTCGGATGAGCCTACTATACCGGGATCGCGCGCGTTGGCCAGACACCCGGGCACTGTCCGGGACTGGCCCGGTGGAAGCGGCGTGCGGATTGCCGCCGGTGCTGTTCGCGGTAGAGGTTCAGGGCCTGGAAGCCCTGGTCAGGATCGGTGTATAGAGCGCCACAAACCCCGCGAACGCAATGATCCACAGTAACTGCGACAGCTCGATCCAGCGGTCGTAGAAGTCGGGCAGCAGCGGCGGCAGCACCACGCGTACCAGCGCGGCGACCAGCAGGAGCAGCAGGAACCAGGGCATAAGCCGCGGCGGTT
>JASFNS010000315.1:0-3613 GCA_050116915.1 Thiogranum sp.
CGCGCCATTCTCCACCAGATAGCAGGCGGTAGCAACCGTTGTTTTCAATCGACGACAAGGAATTGACGGGGATATCGCCCGGACGCGACAAGGCCCTGCACCAGTCGTCCAGGGCCTTAAATACTCCTTATATATGGATAGAAAAAAGCCTCAGGCGGCTTCGGTCTTCCATTTTATCGAGCAACCCATGCTCGGAATCTGTTCCGCGGGCCCATGTCCGGTCCGCGCGACTGCAAGCATGGCTTCGAAAAGATCGCGCCGCGTATCCGTGGCTGCGGGCTCCTTGCGACTGGCATCGAGGCGCCCCCGGTACTGCAACTGCAAGTCTGCGTTGTAGCCGAAGAAATCCGGCGTACAAACAGCACCATAGGCCTTGGCCACGGCCTGGGTCTCGTCCAGCAGGTAGGGGAACGGAAAACCTGCCTGCGCGGCTACCTTTTTCATGTTTTCGAAGGAATCTTCCGGATATTCCGTAGGGTCATTAGCCATAATGGCGACGCTGTTGACGCCGTGCTGCATCAGCTCACGGGTATCGCGCACGAGGCGATCGCGGATCGCCTTGACGTAGGGGCAGTGATTGCAGATAAACATCACCAGCAGGCCCTTGTCACCCCGGCACTGATCCAGGGTCCACAGCCTGCCGTCGACGCCGGGCAGCTCGAAATCTATCGCCGGCGCACCGAAATCGCATACAGGTGTTTCCAGGGAAACCATAGAAAACCATCCTCGCTTCAGGAACCTTGACCAAACAGTCTAACCCAGCCCGGAAAAATTAAAACCATAAGCGGCGGGGGTCTTTGAGCGACGGGTGCGGGTGTCTTTGACTTCCGTCGGCGGGTTCGCCTACAATTTCGCCCCAGCGCTGATTTGAGTTCAGATTGCGGGCGCTTAATAAATACCGCTAAAGCGAGACAGTCAGGTTTTTTCCAGGCCCGCTCGAACTCTGGTTCCAGCGGGCTTTTTATTTTTTGCGAGGTACAGTCATGAGCGAACACCTGTTTACATCAGAATCGGTCTCCGAAGGCCACCCGGACAAAATGGCCGATCAGGTATCAGATGCCGTTCTCGACGCTATACTCGCCGAAGACAAGCATGCCCGCGTCGCCTGCGAAACCCTGGTCAAGACCGGCATGGTATTGATTGCCGGAGAAATCACCACCACCGCCAAACCCGACTTCGAACAGCTGATGCGCCAGACCGTCAAGGACATCGGCTATACCAGCTCGGAGATGGGCTTCGACTGGGAGACCTGTGCGGTGATGACCGCGCTGGGCGTGCAGTCCCCGGACATCAACCAGGGTGTGGACCGCGCCAGGCCCGAGGATCAGGGCGCCGGTGACCAGGGGCTTATGTTCGGCTATGCCACCAACGAAACCGACGTGCTGATGCCCGCACCGATCACCTATTCGCACCGCCTGGTGCAGCGCCAGGCGGAAATGCGCCGCAACGGCGTGCTCAGCTGGTTGCGCCCCGACGCCAAGAGCCAGGTGACATTCCGCTACCAGGACGCGAAACCGGTGGGCATCGACGCTGTCGTGTTGTCGACCCAGCATGCGCCCGATGTCGACCACAAGGAACTGCAAGAGGCGGTCATGGAACACATCATCAAACCGGTGCTGCCCAGCGAATGGCTGAGCAGCAGCACCAAATACCACATCAATCCCACCGGCGCGTTCGTCATCGGCGGTCCGATGGGCGATGCCGGCCTGACCGGCCGCAAGATCATAGTCGACACTTACGGCGGCGCCGCGCGGCACGGCGGCGGTGCCTTTTCCGGCAAAGACCCGTCGAAGGTCGACAGATCCGCGGCTTACGCCGCGCGCTATGTGGCCAAGAACATTGTCGCCGCCGGGCTTGCAGAGCGCTGTGAAATACAGGTGTCCTATGCCATTGGCGTGGCCGAACCCACATCCATCATGGTCGAGACCTTCGGCACCGGCCAGATCAGCGACGAGCGCATCACCAAGCTGGTTCGGCGGCATTTCGACCTGCGCCCCTACGGCATTCTCAGCATGCTGGACCTGCTGAATGCGGAAAAGATTAAGTACCGTAAAACAGCTGCTTACGGCCATTTCGGGCGTGAACACGAAGGGTTCACCTGGGAAAGGACCGACAAGGCCGAAACGCTGCGCGCCGATGCGGGGCTGTGAGATAACACCGGGACCGCCGGGGTGCCGCGTGGTGTTTCAGCGAGAAGGCCCTGAAATGACTGGCGATCCTGGACGGATCGCTCGCCGCACCTTTTACTTGCCCGGGCGAATCCGGGATAATTGACCAAATAAATTTGCTGTGTTCCCTGAGGGGCGCTGCAGCGGGATAGACCCGTCAGGCTCAGGGAAACCAGCGCTTCAAAACAACGGCGCTCATCTTTGCTTTATTGGAGATGAACCATGAACGCTGTTTTAAGTTCTTCCGCCGACTACAAGGTAGCCGACATCAACCTGGCCGACTGGGGCCGCAAGGAAATGGCCATTGCCGAGAGCGAAATGCCCGGCCTGATGGCCCTGCGCGAGGAATTCGGCGCACAGCAGCCGCTCAAGGGCGCACGCATCACCGGCAGCCTGCACATGACCATCCAGACTGCGGTGCTCATCGAGACGCTGGTTGCGCTTGGTGCAGAAGTCCGCTGGGCGTCGTGCAATATTTTCTCAACCCAGGACCACGCCGCTGCCGCCATCGCCGCGAGCGGTGTACCGGTCTACGCCTGGAAGGGCGAGACCATCGACGAATACTGGTGGTGTACCGAGCAGGCGCTGACCTGGCCGGACGGCGGCATGCCCAACATGATTCTCGACGACGGCGGCGACGCCACCCTGCTGCTCCACAAGGGTGTCGAATTCGAGAAAGCCGGCGCGGTCCCGGAACCCAAGGCCGGCGACAACGAGGAATGGGTTGCCATCCTCGCCGTGCTGAAGCGTACACTGGAGAACAACCCCGGCTTCTGGCAGAAAATGGCCGACAGCGTCAAGGGCGTGACCGAGGAAACCACCACCGGCGTACACCGCCTGTACCACATGCAGGAAACCGGCGAGCTGCTGTTCCCCGCCATGAACGTCAATGACTCGGTCACCAAGTCGAAGTTCGACAACCTCTACGGCTGCCGCGAATCGCTGATCGATGGCATCAAGCGCGCCACCGATGTGATGATCGCGGGCAAGATCTGCGTGGTGCTGGGTTACGGCGACGTCGGCAAGGGCTGCGCACAGGCCTACCGCGGGATGGGCGCCACCGTCCTGGTTACCGAAATCGATCCGATCTGCGCCCTGCAGGCGACCATGGAGGGCTACCGCGTCGTCACCATGGACGAAGCCGCCGCTATCGGCGACATTTTCGTTACCACCACCGGTAACGTTCACGTGATCACGCACGACCACATGCAGGCCATGAAAGACGAAGCGATCGTCTGCAACATCGGCCACTTCGATTCGGAGATCGACATTGCCTCGCTGGAAAACTACCGCTGGGAGGAGATCAAACCGCAGGTCGATCACGTCATCTTCCCCGACGGCAAAAAGATCATAGTCCTGGCCAAAGGACGACTGGTCAACCTGGGCTGCGCCACCGGCCATCCCAGCTTTGTGATGTCGGCTTCATTCACCAACCAGGTGATGGC
>JASFNS010000316.1:0-3613 GCA_050116915.1 Thiogranum sp.
TGCCGCGGACAATTCCCAGTTGGAGCGGAACCGTTCGGTATAGATGGGCACGTTGTCCGTGTGCCCGGCGACAATGATCTTGCCGTCGGTACCCTTGAGTATCTCCGCCACCCGGGCAAGGATGGGACGGAAACCCTCTTTCAGCTCGGCGCGGCCGGAGCCGAAGGAGGCCTTTTCGCGCACCCGTATGATGATTTTCTGGCCGGCGGTTTCCACGTCGACCGAGCCGGACTTGATTTCCCGGCCCAGTGCGCTGCTGATCAGTTGCGCACTTTGTTCAAGCTTTCGCTGTTTTTGCGCTGCAATCCTGGCCGCGACCAGTTCGTCCAGCGACTTCTGGTCGATGGTGATGCGGTTGGCCTTGTCTCTGGCCTGCTTGTCCGCGAGATGTGCTTCCGCCTTCAGCTTTTCCTCGAGCCGCGGCTCGGCGAGCGCCTTGGCCTGCGCCAGTTCCTGCTTCTGCATGGCCGTCAGACCCGCGGTCTGGGTCTGCGACACCCGGTTTTCCGCGCCGGGGGCGCGCTGCGCCCTTGGCGTAGGCGCGGGGCGATGGCGTCGTTTGCCCAGGTCCAGGTTAACGCGCAGATCGGCGGTGGTCATCTGGCGAATGACGTTCAGCTCTGTGGGCTCCGGCCGTCCCGGGCTGAACTCGCGGGCGATAACGTTGATGCCCTTGGGCGGTTCCTTGCTCTTGATATCACGCTGCACGCCGAAAGCATCCTTCAGCGAACCGGCCATCTCCTTGTACTTGGAGACATCCATTTCCGAGAACGAGAGCAATAGCACGAAGAAACACATCAGCAGCGACATCAGGTCGGCAAAGGTCATAACCCATGGCGGCGCGCCTTCCGCGGCCCTGGCGCGTGGGGCATCGTCAAACATCGCTGTCTATCCCCGCCCGCGGGCTGTCCCGCAGTCAGGCCGCATCCGCTTTGACATCGTCGCCGACGTCACGCTTGCCGGTGGGCAGATAGGTCTTCAACAGTTCTTCCATGACGCGCGGATTGAGACCTTCCTGAATGGCGTTGATGGTTTCGAGAATCAGTGCCTTGTTGAGGCGTTCCTCCTGGCTGCGGTGTGCCAGTTTGTCGGCAATAGGCAGGGCGAAAGCGTTGGCGATCACCGCGCCGTAGAGTGTGGTCAGCAGCGCCACCGCCATCGCCGGGCCGATCGCCTTCGGGTCGTCCATGGCCGACAGCATCTGCACCAGGCCGATCAGGGTGCCTATCATCCCCATGGCCGGTGCGACATCGCCGATAGCCTTGAAGATGGCCTGTCCGCGCTCATGGCGGTCGATAGTGAGGTTGATATCCTTGCCCAGCATGGCGCGTACGAATTCCGGCTCGTGCCCGTCCACGCTCAATTGAATACCGCGCTGCAGGAACTCGTTGTCGATATCCCGTCCCTCAAGACCCAGAACCCCTTCCTTGCGCGCGATATTGGCCAGCTCAACCCCTTCCTCGATCAGTTTCACCGCGTCTTCGGGCTTGTTGAAAAACGCCTTGGCAGCCACCTTGAAGGCGCTGAAAAAGTGCCCCATGGGGAATTTCATCAAGACAGCAAACAGGGTGCCACCCACGACTATCAGCAGTGAGGGTGGATTGACGAATATGATGGCACTGCCGCCGACAACAATAGCGGCGATGATGATGCCGAAAGCCCCCAGAAGCCCGACCAGGGTGGCAAGATCCATGAAGCTTTACTCCGTGGCGATACAATAGGATTCCCTACCCGCTATATCGCCGCGGAGGCCGGATTCTTGAATCCGGGCCCGGGCAAGCAGGAGCCGGCGGCTTCCCGGCAATTTCCATATAAATATAATCGGTTACAATCCCCATCCATGACCCCGAACCAGCGCAGTATCCTTATCACCGGCTGCTCCAGCGGCATTGGTCATTGCGTCGCGCACGGGCTGCAGGCACGCGGTTACCGGGTGGTCGCCAGCGCCCGCCGGGAAGCGGACGTCGAGCGCCTGCGGGCGGAAGGGTTGACCAGTATCCAGCTCGACCTGGACTCACCCGACTCCATCGGCGAAGCTGTCGCGCGGCTGGGTGAACTGACCGGCGAGCGGCTCTACGCCCTGTTCAACAACGCCGGCTTCGGCCAGCCCGGCGCCGTGGAGGACCTGGGCCGCGCGGTTTTGCGCGCCCAGTTCGAGACCAACGTGTTCGGTACCCTGGACCTCACCAACCGGCTGATTCCCTGGATGCGGCGAGCCGGCGAAGGCCGGATTATCCAGAACAGCTCGGTGCTGGGCTTTGTGTCGCTGGCCTATCGGGGGGCTTACAGCGCCAGCAAGTATGCCCTGGAGGGACTCTACGACACCCTGCGGCTGGAGCTGGCCGATACCGACATCCACGCGGTGTTGATAGAACCCGGCCCCATTGTCAGCCGTTTCCGCGCCAACGCCATGGCGGCCTTTCGCCGCAACATCGACGTAGAAAACAGTGTCCACCGCGAGAAATACCTGGCCACCGAGCGGCGCCTGACGCGCGAGGGCCCTGCGGCACCTTTCACCCTGCCGGGACAGGCCGTCCTGGACAAGGTCATCCGCGCGCTGGAAAGCCGGCGACCCAAACCACGCTATTACGTGACGGTCCCGACCTATGTGCTCGGTGGCCTGAAACGGTTGCTTGGCAGCCGCACCCTGGACCGGGTATTGCTGGGCGTTTCCCGGGGTGAACAAAAATAAAAGCCCGCCTTCGGGCAGAAGGCGGGCCTGGAGACTTGCTCGCTCGCAGGAACGGCGTCAGAAGTTCATACGCAGACCGGCAAAGTAGTCGGTATCGTCGCTGCTATAGGATGTTCTGAGCGACAGATCGAATGTCTTGGTGAGTTTGATCACCGGGCCCAGCACGAGGAAAGCGTTGTCGATATTGCCGGAGCGGTATTCGCCCGCCAGCCGGAATTCCACCCGTTTAAAGGTCTGGTAGCGAATGCCCGCGCCGTAGATGTAGCCAATATCACTGTTGGAGCGGTCGCCGTTGAGTTTGGTGTTGAAATAGACCAGGTCCGCATAGGCGTCCAGTGTCTTGAGCAGGCTGTAGTGGGGACGCAGACCGACACGGAATTCATTCAGATCCGGATCGCCGGACGGGTCCTGATCCTTGGGAAAACCGTCGGTCCAGCCACGGATGTAGCCACCCTGCAGAGCCACATAGTCGTGCACGCCGAACGAGGCATCCACCTCGGCTGAATCCATATCGTAATCGTCGCCGCTCAAATGGTTATAACCGACGTCGGCATAGCTGTAGCTGAACCCCTTGGCGGCCAGTGTCGGAGCGAAGAGCAAGGCAAGCGCAGAAACAAGCAGAGCCTCAAGGGCCTTCTTCGAATTCATTGGTTCTCCTCCTGAATATTTTTTTTAGCCCGACTCACGCCAGGACCGCACCATACTACGGATTCGCGACAGCGCCTTCAAGCGGAAAAACCCGGCGAAACAACAAAAAAGGCGGGCCGAGGCCCGCCTTTACCGGCTGATTTTCTGACAGATTCAGGCTGCGCTGGCCTGGGTGCGCCCGACCCTGAACAGCAGCCCGCTCTCGTCGGCATCGACTTCGATGGTCTGCCCCGGATGGAAGCGCCCCGCGAGAATTTCCTGGGCAAGCGGATT
>JASFNS010000317.1:0-3611 GCA_050116915.1 Thiogranum sp.
CGATCCCTTCTATCCAGCCCTTGTCACGCCGCTGTCGAGCGGTCTGCCGGGGGCAACGGAACCGGTAACAGCGGATATCGGTTTGCCGGTACCCAACGTTGAGGATCTCTATATCGGGGCCGACGGCGTCGTCAACAGCGGTGACGAGCAGCTGACGGCCGTGCAGCATGCCATGCCCGGACTGACCAATCCGTACCTCATCAACGAGCCGCAGTCCATCAAGGAGCATTACCAGGATAAACCGTTCTTTGTCGATTTCCCGTTCGGCTATGTCGCCAATGACGTGAACTGGTACGAAGGTGCCGGTATACCGTTCTCGGCGTTTGATGACTTCGGGCGCGAGAACGCCTACCCGCTGGTCCGGGTAGAGGCCCGCAGTGGCAACACTGTACTGGCAACGCTCGATACCGTGTTGCCCATCTCCGGCGAAGCCAGCTGTACCAACTGTCATGCCGATCCGGCCGACGTGCAGACCAGTCGCAGCAGCGCACCGACCGACGCCCTGCGGGCGGCCGGGCTGCCGGTCGCGACCAGCCTGGATGACCCGGATGCCGACCTGCCGCAAAAAGTCAGCGTCGAATACGCGGCGGATATCAATATTCTGCGCCTGCACGATCTGGAGCACGGTGCCAGCTATGTGGATACGGCCAACCAATCGACACCCTGCGACATCACCGCCAACGCAGGCAACGGCAATGCAAGTTGCCTGGCCAACAAGGCGCTGGTGCAACACCAACCGGTCGTTTGCCAGGTCTGCCACTACACACCCGCGCTGGACCTGGCACAGGTCGGTCCGGTGGCGGGCCCGCCGGGCACGGATGCCAACGGCCGCAACCAGATCGCGCACCAGAGCAACTCGCGCGTCATGCACAATCATCACGGAGAACTGACCAGCCTGTTCCCCCGCATGCCGGCACCCGTACAGAACGCCGCCGGGGCCATTACCAACCAGGCGGCACGCCTGGATGTGCTTGAAAACACCTGCTACCAGTGCCACCCCGGCACCAACGTTCAGTGTCTGCGCGGCGCCATGTTCAATGGCGGTATGTTGTGCAACGACTGCCACGGTGACATGACCCAGGTTGGCGCGGATTTCTCGGAAGGTGTGTCGCCGGCCAACCCCGGCGACTTCAAGCTGGGACTGGGCAACTTCTACGACCCGCAGAGCCCGCAGCCGCGTGTCCCCTGGGCCAATGAACCGGGCTGCGGTTCATGCCACACCGGCGATGCCAACAATAACCTGGCGGCGACGGCCAACACCATCGTGAATACGGCAGACACCAACGGCAACATCGACGGTATCCGCCTGCGCCAGGCGTACCGCAGTGGCGACAGCAAAGCCACGCCGATCGTGCCTGCCAACAAGCGCTTCGCCGAACCGGCTGTACCGGCAAGCTTCAACGGCTTCCGGAACCCGGGCGCGGGCAATCCGAAGCTGTACCGGGTGAGCACCGGACATGGCGGGGTCTTCTGTGAAGGCTGCCACGGCGCCACGCACGCCGAATGGCCAAATGCCAATCCGAATGCCAATGACAACGTCACCGCAAAACAGCTGCAGGGGCATAGCGGCGTCCTGGTCGAGTGCAGCACCTGCCACGGCAACGCCATGAACGACCGCAATACCCTGGGCGGACCTCACGGCATGCACCCCGTCGGTGACAGCACCCGCTTCGCCAATGGTGGTCATGAGTCCCTTGCCGAGAGCAATTCGCTGGCCTGCGCGGCGTGCCACGGCGGCGGATCACGATCGAGCAATACCGGTACGGTGCTGTCTGTCGCCAAAGCGGACCGCAACCTGCATGGCACGCTGGTGCACAAGGGCGAACCGGTGGGTTGCAGCGTCTGTCATGGAGGGGGTGGTGTCGGTGACTGATTTTCCCCGCTGACGCACAGGCGGCAGGGAAGACGTCGCCACGTCACTTGGCCCTGCCGGTATGGCAGGGCATTTTTTTTTGCGCTAGGTGATACGTTACGTCGTTCGATAACGAGATTGCATTGTTCGTTCGAGTAAACGATCCGTACTCTTTACATTAACAACACGGGACAATGTCTCACTTCCGCGATCAGTTATTGACACTAAACACGGGCCAGCCAATCTGGATAGTCTGTACGGTACTGTTGTCCGCCGATGTCGTCTGCTCATTTGCAAGACTGGTTTCCTGCGTCGCGGGAGCAGTAGTCTCCGTATTCGGGGTCTTCTCGAACAGCGCCGCCACGTAGGTGGAGTCTCTTATTTTCAACTCACACGTCGGTTGCGCACCGGCACAGGCGCCCTTCCATTCCAGGAATTGAGTGTCGGGGTCCGGGATAGCCGACAGCGTTACCAGCGAAGACTTTCTGTAGGATCCCGTGCAATCCGCCGGGCAGTTGAGCCCGGCCGGCTGGCTGGTTACCGACCCACCTCCCTGCACCTCGACTGTCAGAGGTACAACAGGTGGCGACGCGATGGCGGAATTGCTGCTCAGGGCGCAAGTGAACAGGCCGGCGGCGCATGACCCAGCGAACCGCGCTGACCGGCGGGAGTATATTTTCATGATGAATCCTCTTGCTTCCGTTTTCGGGCGTTTTGTTGCTTTAAAAGGATCCAATCGACCACGAGGTAGAAACACACGTGTGGCGGGCAGTTCAGAGACGATCGATAGATCGCAGCCTGTTCAAGAACACCTGAAGCCGCGGATTCAGCACCAGATGATGCAACAAGCCGGTCAACGCCGTGGCGCTCGTACGCCAGCAGCGCATTCCTTACGGGTGACCAACCACCGGACTCAAACCACCGTTACGGCGGTCCCCAGCTTTCTCATTCGGGTTAATCGGATTTGCTTGTCGGGATGCAATAACTGAGCCAACAACCGGAAAAGGAGCAGCGGCTATAAAGTGGGGTTATAAAGGCTATCTAACCTGCTTTGCGAATGTCGCCAGGGGACTCGCTGCAGGCTAATCCCGACACCTCATCCACAAAAACAGTTAACGCACTGAAATTGCGCGCATCGTGCTGTTGCTGCCTGGTGACAAATGTTTTCGGCGACACATCGCCGAGTGTATTGCCCGCGCTCCGCGCTGATAGGCGTCGGATTCCGGAATACACAAGGCCGACGTGGGGCTATTGCCAACTGACTGCGCGACGGCGATGGCAAGGCAGATCGAGCCACTCAGTGGCAGAAACGGCTGTAGCCCAGCCACATCGTGATTCAGGCGCCGGGTTCAGCGCCACCGCCATAGAGGTTGTGACCTGCCGGGACATATTGAATGTGCGGGGGATGCACCGCCTGCCTCGCTATCGGCCACACGATGGACCTTCCGGGCGGCTGGTAGCGATTGGCTGCGGCTGTAAAAATGTCGGCGGCACGGTAGACATTAGTGCCACCGACCGCCCTGTTGACTGAGGCCTGTTGGCGGAGGATCCTACCTTACCTCCCCTTCGAGCTGCCTGACACGATCTCTCAGTTGCTGCACCTCTGAATTGCTGGAGCCGCCTCCCGGTACAACGATCGTAGGCGTACCCCCATAGCCGGGATAACCCCCATAGCCGGGATAACCCCCATAGCCGGGGTAGCCGCCATAGCCGGGATAACCCCCATAGCCGGGGTAGCCGCCATAGCCGGGATAACCCC
>JASFNS010000318.1:0-3589 GCA_050116915.1 Thiogranum sp.
CTTCGCGGATGCCGGCGACTTAATGACGGGCGCTGTACCGCTGTCTGCAGGCGCACTGCTGGCTGCACTGGCGCTGCTGATGGGTGCACGCCTGCCCGCACGTATCGTGCTCGGCAACCGTCGCGTGGCCGGAAGACGTCTTGTCTCGCACTTCCACAAGGGCGTCAGGGGTCTGACCGGCGCAGCAAGCCAGGCAAGCCCCATTTTGTCTTCCGCGTTGCGCAGCACGGGGGAGCCCGTTCGGCTGAGCATGAAGCGTCGATTGATAGGTCTGAAAATGTCCAGCGATAGTGAATACCGCTGGCCATTGGCGGGCAGTGTTTGGCTGGCCATTGCCGGCCTGTTGCTGGGCGCGTTTGTTTTGAGCCCCTAAAAGACAGTCTACAGGAGACGACTGATGAAACGTTTCAAGAACATACTGTTTATTGCCGACCGCGAGGATGGACTCAATATCGCGCTGGACAGGGCTATTGCCGTGTCCAATACCAACGGTGCGCGCCTGACGGTTATGGATATTACCCCTGATTCGGGCCTGACGGATTATTTCCGGCAACACTATGGCATCGATCTGAATGCCCAGTTGAGAGAACAGCGCCTTGAAGCCCTGAACGCACTCACGCAACCGCATACGGATGCCGGGACCGCCATTTACACCAAGGTTGCAACCGGTACGCCATTTATCGAGATCGTGCGTGCCGTGCAACATAATGGCCACGACCTGGTAATGAAAGTTGCGCAACAGGATACCGGCCTTGCACCGGTACTTTTCGGCAGTAACGATATGCACCTGTTGCGCAAATGCCCTTGTCCGGTGTGGATCGATCGAACCGCAAACGCAGCGGGTTACCAACGGGTGCTCGCCGCAGTGGATCCATTCGACGATGAGTCCGGCGACCTGCAGCGATTGATCCTGGACCTTGCGACTTCACTCGCCAGGCGCGAGCAAGCGGCGCTCGAGATCGTGCATGCCTGGCAATTGCCCGGCGAATCGATACTGAGGAACGGGCGCGGGCGCATTCCGCACAGCGAACTTGAGCTGTTGCTTGCAGACAGGGAAAAACGCCACCGGCAGGCTCTGGATGCCCTTCTTTCCCACTATGAGCTGGACAGCCATGCAGGCAATGTACATCTGCTCAAGGGGCGGCCTGCGCAGATCATCTCCGCCTGCGCCAGGGACCGGCGAGCAGATCTCATTGTCATGGGCACTCTCGGCAGAGTCGGCATACCCGGCCTGATAATAGGCAACACGGCAGAAGACGTGCTGCGCGAAACCCAGACCGCTGTGCTGGCGGTGAAGCCAAGCGGCTTCATTTCCCCGGTACACTAGTGGCTGGACCGCCGCGCCCGGCCGCTAAAGCGGCCCGTTTGAATTCGCTGCAAGCCGATCCGTCCCGGCGTCAGGACCATTTTCGCCTATAGCGCCCCGATTGCATAAACGATAACATTAAGCGCTATTATGTCCAGCCTGAACCTCAAACACCTGCGTTACTTCTGGGCGGTAGCCGCGAACGGCACAATCGCCCATGCCTCGGAGATTCTGCATGTCACTCCGCAGACGATCAGCGGCCAGCTTCGCGAACTCGAGGAGCAGCTGGGCGCGAAACTGCTCACGAAGAGTGGCCGCAACCTGGTGCTTACCGATACCGGCCGTGTCGTATTTTCCTATGCCGACGAGATATTTCGCCTGGGCAGCGAATTACAGGATGTCCTGGCGGGACGTACACCGGGTGTGACGCTGACGCTGACCGTTGGCGTTGCCATGGTGGTCCCCAAACTACTCGCTTATCGCATACTGGAACCGGTGCTGGCGATGCAGGAACCCGTGCGCCTGGTTTGTCAGGAAGCGCCGCTGGCCGACTTGCTCGCGGACCTGTCGGTACACAAGCTCGATCTCGTGCTGGCCGACAGCCCCATGAGTCCAACGATGAATATACGCGCCTATAACCATCTGCTGGGTGAATCCGGCATCAGTTTTTTCGCCGCCCGGTCAATGGCGCGCAAGTATGCCACCCGTTTCCCACGCTGCCTGGAAGGCGCGCCGATGCTGATGCCCACCGCCAGCAGTGCATTGAGACGAATGCTGGCGCAATGGTTCGAACAGAAAAACATAAAACCGGTAGTGGTCGCCGAGTTTGAGGACCGTGCCTTGATGAAAGCCTTCGGTGAGGCAGGCACCGGCATCTTTACCTCACCCACCGCCCTTGAGAATGATGTTGTCTCGAAATATGGTGTCCGCGTCATCGGGCGGACCGTCGATATCAAGGAGCGCTTTTACGCCATCTCTGCCGAGCGCCGTATAAAACACCCGGCCGTCTCGGCGATTACCGAGACCGCCCGCAGCGAGTTGTTTGTCTGACCCTCACGGGACAGGAGGCATAACCGCAGGAGAATCCGCCACATGGTCGCTACGGGCGTTCCCCGGAAAGCGATAGCAGCCCATAGAGATCTTCGCATCCACGTGGATTTTGCGCGCCCTCGTCACCCTGCCGGCGCACCGCTCAGCGATCCCGACGATTTCCGAGATTCATCTCCGTGACTCCTATACTTCGTAAATTACGAAGCTTTTAGCAACAATAATCGAGTTTTTTTGTTCTCCTGACCTGCCTAGCATAGTCGCCCATAGTTCGGAAACAACCTTGGAGCGGAGAAGCCTGATGCAGATTGACATACAGACACGGAATTTCGATCTCACCAACGCGCTGCGCAGCTACGCGGAACGGCGGCTGCGGTTCACCCTGACCTGCGCCGGTACTCGCATTCAGAGGATTATCGTACGGCTTTCGGACATCAACGGTCCGCGAGGCGGCGAAGACAAGCGCTGTCAACTGCAGGTGGTGCTTGCCGGCCTTCCTGATGTGGTGGTTGAAGATACCGAGGCAAGCTTGTATTTCGCGATTGACCGTGCAGCCGATCGTGCCGGTCGCACAGTGATGCGCAAACTCGATCGCAAACAAGCCCTGCGCAAACACGGTCGCCCACTGGCATGGGATGCGGACCAGTCAGTCTAACCGGTTATCGAAACAGCCAGAGGTAATACACCATGAACAACCCGGCCACTCTCACTGCAAGCCAGAGCCAGTCATCTACGCCCGTCGCCAACAAGGTGATTCGCAACACCTACCTGTTGCTGTCGATGACGCTTTTGTTCAGCGCCTTGACCGCCGGGGTTTCGATGACGCTGAACCTGCCACATCCGGGGCTGTTGCTGACACTCGCCGGCTATTTCGGCCTGCTGCTCCTGACGGCGAGGTTTCGTGAGAGCGCGTCAGGACTCGCCTTTGTTTTCGCCTTGACCGGCTTCATGGGCTACACACTGGGTCCGATTCTAAACGCCTATCTGGCCTTGCCCAATGGCGGCCAGGTCGTAATGACGGCCATGGGCGCCACCGGAGCCATCTTCCTCGGTCTTTCCGGATATGCACTGACGACACGCAAGGACTTCAGTTTCCTGGGCGGATTCCTGATGGTGGGTATCCTGGTCGCTTTTCTCGCCGGACTCGGCGCGGTGTTTTTCGAGATGGCCGGGTTGTCGCTCGCGGTGTCATCAATGTTCGTGCTGCTCATGGCGGGGCTGATCCTGTATGAAAAC
>JASFNS010000319.1:0-3588 GCA_050116915.1 Thiogranum sp.
CCGGTGAAACGAACCCTGCCGCCGTCGGTAGCGTCGCCCGTGCAGCATGCGAACGCGCCGGCCAGACCGGCGGAACCGGCACTCTCGACAGCCCCGAAATGGCAGGCCGCGCTGACAGCGCAGGAGCAGCGGTTGCACGCCGCCGCAGAGCAGCGTCTCAACCAGCGCATCCAGGAGGCGGAGCGCAGCGCTCGTCAGCCCGCGCCAAACACCGCTGTTGTTGCACCCCCGGGTGTCGTGGAAAAAGCCGAAGACTCGCCGGGCAGCATGAGCGCTGAGCCGGCAATCCCCGCTCAGAACCCGACGCCCGACCAGGAAATACCGCATGCTGAGGCGCTCGAAGCATCCCCCGCAGTCGCCGCAGAGGCTCCCGATACGGCGCCGCAAACGCCGGCAAACCTGACATCACCCGCGCCTTCTCCGGAGACGGACCTGGTGACTGCGCCTGACAGCGCGGCCGCAGCACCTGCGCCCGCCCCAGACGCTGAACCCGCGCCGGACGCTTCGGCAACCCCTGAAAGCCACGCCGGCACCGAGGGCGTGTCGGTCACCTCCGAGACAGGCGAGCAAGCCGGCGACGCTACCGCGGTCCCGGACGTTCCCGCCGCCACACTACCGGTCGAACCCGGGGAAGCCGCTCAGTCTGGAGCACCTGACGCCGCGGGAGCGGCACCTGGCGACGCCACGGATTGATCCGGCCCGGCCGGCGCAGACACGTCGGGGCCGACCGACTGTCCAGACGAATCGGATTGCGCCGCTGGGTCATCTTCCCCCGCATCCTCCGGGGGTACCGATGGCTGCACCAGGGGCGCACCGTTCTCGTAGCGAAACAGCTCGGTATACAACGGCCAGCCGCTTTGATCGACGACCGTCACCGACCATTCGCCGACCTGATCCGGATCGATTTCCTTTTTCGAGTTCACCCGCCAGCGCGGTCCGCCGACCTCGAACGGCACCTGCGACACCACCTGGCCGTTGTACATCCAGCGGTGCGTCACAGTGCGCCCCTGCAGGTGTCTCAGGTCGGTAAAAAAATAGACTTCGCGGATCAGCGGGCTGGCAACCACGAGCCGGTCGATCGGCTCCCGGTCGCGGATACCCGAGGTGAACTGGGCGCGCGCCACCTGCCATTCCGGGTCCGGAACAACCTGCTCCTCAGCGGCCAGGTACAGGGGCCCCAGTGACAGAACAAGCATCGCCAGCCATCGCAACCTGCGCATTTTGCGTTCCTCCTGTGACGTTTCTTTCAATCGACCCGATGCGGGCGCGCCAGATACGCGGTACCGGACATCTCGGTCAGGCGACTTGCGGTGCGCTGGAACGCCTGCCGCAACCGTTCGCCACTGTACAAGCGCTCTGGTTGCGAGGCGGCGGACACGATCAGCTTGACGCCATGATCGTATAGCGCATCGACCAGGTGAATGAAACGCCGCACTGCATCGTCCATCTCTTCACCAAGGTTCGGCACACCCTCCAGTAACAACGTATGGAACTCGCGCGCCAGTTCAAGATAGTCACGCGCAGCACGCGGACGCTGACAAAGCTCCTCGAAACTGAACCAGACCACGTCATCGGCAATTGCGCGCGCCTGCAAGGTACGCCCCGCAATCTCGAGCGCCGTATGCGCCTCTTGTCGTGACGGCACCAGTTCCTGCATCCGCGATCGTAACCAGTCTTCGGCTTCCTGGCCGGCAAGCACACGGTAGGTTCCACTGTGCTCCAGATGCTCCAAACGATGATCCTGTGCGCCATTGAGCTCGACGACCGTCGTATACGCCTTGAGCAGTTCAATAGCCGGCAGAAACCGTTCCCGCTGCAGGCCACCGTCGTACAGATGGTCGGGGACCGTATTGGATGTGGCCACCAGCACCACGCCCTGCCGAAACAATCTATCCAGCAACCCCGCCAGCAACATCGCGTCAGTCACATCGGTGACATGAAATTCATCCAGGCACAGTACCCGGTAGCGCGCCGCCAGCTGCCCGGCAACAATCCTGAGCGGGTCGGGCGTCTTCGGCAGCGCATCGAGAGCCTGATGAATCTCGAGCATGAACCGGTGAAAATGAACCCGCCGTTTCTCCACCATCACAAGACTGTCGAAAAAGCAGTCCATGAGATAGGTTTTACCGCGTCCCGGGCCACCCCACAAATACACCCCCCTGGGCGCAGAGCGACGCCGAAGTGGCAGTTTTCGCCACCATGGCAGATCAGCGACTGGCGGCTGCAGGGCTTCATAAAGGGCCTGCAGCAAAACGAGCGTTTCCCGCTGGTGGCTGTCAGTACGGAAACCACGGCGCGCGAAATCAGCCTGGTATCGCTGTAGCGGTGTCACCCCTCCACCCTCGCGCCGATGGCTGCCACGCCCTCTTTAAAGCGTTTTCACCTCAAGCCCGAGATCCCGACAGCGCTGCTCTGCAACGGGGCCGGATATCACCGCTATGCTGACGTTTTCAGCCTTCAGGTAAGTTTCGCCGACACGCTGCAGGTCGGCGAGCGTGACGCCGAGGACCCGTTGCCGGAAATGCCGCCGGCGTTCCGGTGTGCGGCCGTACAGGCTGCTGAAAAACGCATCCTTGGCTTCGCCGGCGGGTGAACCGGGTTTGTCGATACTGCCGACCACACCCAATATGGCTTCCTCCACCAGGCGCCACTCGTGCTTCCCTGCCAGCAGCCAGTCCACGGCGCGGTCGAAATCGTCTAGAGTCTCTTCCAGGCGCGGGTCCCGGTAGGAAAAAAACCGGAAGGCCGCATTGTCGCTGTCGTGGCTGGCACCACCGCCGTAAGCACCGCCCTGTTCGCGGATTGCGCGATGCAGATAACCATTGCGCAGAAACCCCGCCAGCACTGTCAGTGCAGCGGCGTCTTCGTGCTCGACGGGAACCGTCGGAAAAGCCTTGGCGCAAAAGTTCACCTGGGTATTGGTAAGCCAGGCATCGCGCACCTGCTGTCGCACCGGCGAGGGACTGAACGCGGCAAACCCGGAACCCGGAAGTGCCTGCCCTGACCAGGCCTGTTGCAGCTCTTCTCGCGTCTGGTCGAGATGCTCGGCCTCGGCGACCAGCAGGTATTGACGGGGCGCCTCCAGCACAAGTTCATGAATCTCCGTAAAACGTTCCGCCAACCCTTGCACCGCCGTGGCCTGCTGGAAACTGTCGTCCAGTTGCTTCAGGGTACGAATTCCTTCCAGTCCGCGCAGGCGATGCGCAAGCGCGGCACCGTTACTCAGGCCAGCGCTGGCAGCCAGCATTGCCAGGCTATGGCCGTTGCCGGTAACACTCTGCTCGCGCCGGGCGCGCTGCTGCGCAATCAATTCGCGAATGCGATCCTGTTCGTCGAAACGCGCCGCCACCAGCGTATCCCGCATCAAGTTGCAGAGCGCCGCGTGATTGCGCACCAGTGCTTTACCGGACAGGATGAAGTGGCCCTTCATAGCCTGAACGTCGTCGACGGCACCGCGCATACTGCTACTGGCGTGCACGCCTCCGGAGATACTGGTCTGGAGGGCCTGGACAGCGAGATAATCCTCTCCCCCACACCCAAGCTGGGTCAACGCGTTGGTATAGAACGGCAGCGTATCCAGCAACAATT
>JASFNS010000320.1:0-3582 GCA_050116915.1 Thiogranum sp.
CCGGAAGCGTCGGTGCCGGGGATGTCGCAGTGCAGCCAGCCCTGGGTGTGGGACAGCGAGGTCACCGAGTTCTTGGTGCCGCCGACCACGAAGCCGGCGTTGGTCAGCGCCTCGATCAGGGGCTGGACCTTGGCTTCATCGGTGACGATGAATTCGATGTTGGAACGGATGGTGAAGCGGATGTAGCCGTCGGCGTACTTGTCACCAATGTCGCACAGCGTGCGCAGGGTGAACACGTCGAGGATACGCTGGGTGCCGGCCTTGATGGTGAAGACCTGGTCACCGCTGAATGCCACGTGGCGCAGGACGCCGGGCTGCGGGTCATCATGGTACTTCCACTGACCGAAGTTCCTGCGCATCACCGGATGCATGTACTGAAAACCGTCGGGGCAACCCGATTCGATCGGTTCCCTCATATCTGCCATTGCCATGTTGCTCTCCTGAATTTGAGTACTGTCTAACCTGCCCCGGAGCGGGAAAACCCGCTCCGGACCATAGGTACCAGGTTTGGAAAACCGGAGTAATTAAGCGCTGGCTTTTTCAGCCTGACGCTGGAACCACTTCTCGGCTTCCTCGTCCCATCCGTCCATACGGACGTAAGAGGACTGACGCGGGTTGTTGACCATGTTCGGGTCAACGTCTACACCGATACCTTCGAGGAAGTTCACCAGGCCGATACGCTCGATCATTTCACCGCAGCGTTCGTGCTCCAGACCGTTCTCAGCCCAGAAATCGATGATTTCTTCGGCCATTTCCACCAGGGACTCGTAGTCTTCTTCGGTCTCCAGCTTCTTGAACGGCACCACCACAGTGCCCATCAGGTCGCCGATCTTCAGGGTGCGTTTGCCGCCGATGAGCACGGTCACGCCCTTGTCGTCACCGGGGTGCAGGGCTTTCGGCATGACATTCAGGCAGTGCATGCAGCGCACGCAGTTGCGGTTGTCGACGGCCAGGGTGTCGTCGTCGTTCAGGCTCAGGGCCTGGGTGGGGCAACGGGTAATGACGTTGTCAATAATGTACTGGCGACCCTTCTTGGCGACATAGCCCTTGACTTCTTCCTGGTCGACTTTCATGTCGTCCCGCCAGGTACCGATGACGGCGAAGTCGGAACGCTCGATGGAGTTCTGGCAGTCGTTCGGGCAACCGGAGACCTTGAACTTGAACTTGTAGGGCAGGGCCGGACGGTGCACGTCGTCGGTGAAGTTGTTCACCAGGTGACGGTGAATGCCGTGCTCGTTGGCGCAGGACATTTCACAGCGGGCGGCACCGACGCAGGACATGGCGGTACGCACGCAGGGACCGGCACCACCGAGGTCCCAGCCGTATTCATTGATTTCGTCGAAGAAATGCTGGGTGTTCTCGGTAGTGGTACCGATAAACATGATGTTACCGGTCTGACCATGGAAGGTCTGCAGGCCGGAACCCCATTTTTCCCAGCTGTCGCCGAGCTTGCGCAGCATATCGGTGGTGTAGTAGTTGCCCGGTGTGGGCTGAACGCGAAGGGTATGGAACTCGCGGGATTCGGGGAAGGCATCGCCAACTTCCGAGAAACGCGGAATGATGCCACCGCCGTAACCGAAGACGGAGACCGTGCCGCCTTTCCAGTAACCCTTGCGGGTTTCGTAGGAGTGCTCGAGCTGACCGAGCAGGGAATTGGTTACTTTACGGATACGCTCATCCGGATGATCGTCGCGCAGACGCTTGATGCCGGAAATAAAACTCGGCCAGGGGCCGTTTTCCAGTTCGTCGAGCATAGGCGTTGGGTGGTGCTTGTCAGCCATGGCCGTCTCCTTCCAGATTGTTGGGTGGCGGTTACTGCGTACGCTCAGAGCCGCCGTTACGTAACGTCAAATTCGGTATTCGGTACTTCTCTGTGCTGAGCCGAAGTTCCGGTATCGGCACTCGCATTACCGATACCGGGAACCCCCTCAATCACGCGAGTAGAAGTCTAGGAGCCTGAAGCGGGTCCGAGAATCCTACCCTTGGGGTGTACGCCCAAGACAACACTATCCCATTGGAGATAGGGGATAAGCGGTCCGATCGCGGCCCGGGAGTATATGCTCCGGACGGGGAAAATACCATGCCCCAAGAATGTACTAATATTATCAGAAACTTATGTATGGGCCGGGTTGCCGAAACTGATGAAGCTCCCCGTTTTCGACGGATAAGCCCATAAAAAATAGCGGCTTTACATGAATTGCGCATGGTTAAATCTGGTAAACTACGCATTTGGCTGGTAGGGCCTTCAGCGGAATGAGCGCCATGACGGCACCGTTATCACGATCTTTCAGACAGGCCGGCTGCGCCGACCACTTCGATCTCGCGAGCGAGGATGCATACCTCGCCTGGCGGGAGAGGAAGCTGGCTGACTATCCCATGCGGGCAGCTGATCTGCTGGTGCCCGTCGCTGACGGCTTCCACTTGACACCCGCGGAACGGTTGGCCGTTCTGCGCGCGCTCGACAAGACGAATATTGCGATTTACCAGTTGCCGGCGACCGTTGCCGCTGACAAGCACATGGTCCGGGAACTGGGACGGCAATTCGGCCTGCAGCACCTCGACAACAATCTTTGCGCGGATGAAGACGGTATCACCTCCCTGCAGGTGGTCGGCAAACGCCGGGTCGGAGAGTACATCCCCTATACGAGCAAACGGCTCAACTGGCACACGGATGGCTACTACAACAGCCCCGACCGGCAGATTCGTGGCGTCATCCTCCACTGTGTCCGGCCGGCCCCCAGCGGTGGGGACAATGCGTTTATGGATCACGAAATTGCCTATATCCAGTTGCGCGACGAAAATCCGGACTATATCCGGGCGCTCACAGCACCCGACGCAATGACCATTCCGCCGAATGTGCAAAACGGCGAACAACTGCGGGCCAGCCGGACGGGACCGGTATTCTCGGTTGACGCCGGGGGGCACCTGCACATGCGCTACTCGGCGCGCGGGCGAAATATTGTCTGGAAAAAGGATTCAACCACACAGGCGGCGGCGGAATACCTGTTGAACTTGTTTCAACAGGATTCGCCCTATATATTCCGGCACCGTCTCGAAGCAGGGCAGGGCGTGATCAGTAACAATGCCTTGCACTGCAGGACGGGGTTCGAACATGACGCCGGCAGTGATCGGGGCCGATTATTGTACCGCGCGCGCTACTTCGACCGCGTCAGCGACACCCAACAAAGCGGATGATCGAACATGCTGTGTCTGAGCGAAATACTGTTGCAACACCACGAACTGCAATCGTTCGAAGACCTGGTCGGTGTCGTCGAGGACAAGGCGCGTGGCGGCGAACTGTTTTTCCAGATGGACGTGCGGCCGCCGTTTCCGGACACGCCGGAAAGCTGGGAAGACCGTCTTGAGGCGGCTTTCGCCGCAGCCGGCAGACGCTAGCGGGAGTGAGGACATGTTCTGGGAAGAGGAAACAGACGAAAATTCGCCCCTGGTAGTGCCCGACGACGTGGTGGACCTGGTCTACAGCATCAACTGCAAATGTCTGCCGCTGGATCACGCCTACAGTTTTTCCATGGCCATGCGTGCGGCGCTGCCGTGGATAGACGAAGAGACGCAGGCCGGCAT
>JASFNS010000321.1:0-3530 GCA_050116915.1 Thiogranum sp.
GTCGGCATCTATCTGGGTTTTGTCCCGGCGGCACAAGTACGCGCATTACCCAAGGATGCTCCGGAGCGAAGCATGCATGGCGGCATTCCGCAGGGCCCGGGGTATTACCACATCAACGTCTCGCTGCTTGACGAAAAGAGCCAAACGCCGATCGAAGGCGCAACCGTCCGGATGCAGTTCGATTGGCCGGGACTGAGCAGTCCTCCGATAACACTGGAGCCGATGTTGCTCGGTGGAAGCTACGGGAACTATGTCAAGCCGCAGCCCGGAACGCCGTATGTCATCACCCTGCACATAAACCGGCCGGGGGAGACCCAAACCGTCGACGCGAAATTCACGCACAAATTTCAATGACGGGTGCCTGACGAGAAGTGACAAACAGTCTAAGCTATTTGCAATTACTCATTGTTTTATATAGTTTTATTACTGCTTCTAAAGCCTAACAGGGCGCCGGTGGTGTACCTTGCTGGCCCGGCCCGGCCGGGCAATGCGCATGTTGTGACAGGGCAATTTTCCGGCTGCGCACGGTCAAAAAGGCGGTTAATGGAGACAAACTGGTAACGGCGGGTCAAGAAAACTCCTATACTTGCCTGCCATCAGTCGATCTACATTGCCTTTGAGCTATCGTGCGGTTGAAACCATGAAGCGCGCATATTTTTCTTGCATTGCAACTGTTCTGTATCTTATCGGGCCGTCCGGTACACGCGCCTCTCCGATGGAATGCAATGGCAACCTGGTTTCCGTGGGCGATACCGAGCAACAGGTTCTGGCAACCTGCGGCGAGCCGACGGCGCGCCGGGAAAATCGCTGGATCTACCAACGGGAGGGAGACCTCCCGAAAATCCTTATTTTCGGAAACGGTGTAATCATGCAGATCAAGGACGGGGACGACCCGGGGTTCAGCAACCCGTCACCGCTCGGTGATCACCTGTGAGAACGGCGTGTGCTGCCGAGAAAGCTAAGCCAGCACCTTGCCTACAAACACCTGGTCAGTGCAACCTGTACGTTTGAGAAAAAGGATACGGGGAGCGTTGAGGAGGCTCAGGGCGCGACCTGCAGGTCCATGTACCCGCCTACTGCGCCCTGAATCTCGGCAATTGTGACAAAGCGTGCGCCATAGGCCAGCAGGGGCAGCATACAGTCGAGGCGGTAAGATTTCCCGGAAGCTCCCTTGCGAAGGTGGATTTCCGTCACCGAGACATCTATGTTGCCCGGTCCAACGTCCTTTTCATTGTATTCCACGCTGCTGACAGTCAACTTCCCCTTGCGGATCACCTCACCGCTTTCCGTTGCAGCGCCGGTCGAAAACCGGCAAAACGGATCGTTGGGCTGAATCCTGCCCTGCGGGTAGAGTCCGGCGTCCTGGAAATCCACTGCGCTGTCACCGGACGGTATGAGGAAATCCTTCACCACCGTGAAGGTCGAATCCGGGGTGACGCTCTGTGGCGCGGCTGCCGGTTGGTGTTGAGCGGTTTGACAACCGGTCAGCACCGCGGCCAACATGGCAAAAACTGATCCCAATCTACTCTTGTACACCAGATACTCCTTCGCGCTACGGGGTTCCAGTACTAATGGTGGCCGGCCGCATCCGCGCCGGCGTGCAGGTGCCGATTAAAGCCGGGGCAGGCTCCCGGACCAATAGCCAAACCGGTGCGAAGCATAACCCGACTTTCTGCCCGGAACCAGCCGGAACAGTTGTCTTTATCCCGGACAGCAAGATCCGGGTTGGAAATGCCCGCATACCGGCATAATCTGTTCACTGATGGCAGCCGAACGCACCCCGATATCCGATTATGAGCGCATCGCCAGGGCGATCTCATTCATTACCGACCGGGTTAACCATCAGCCGACGCTGGACGAGATTGCGGCGCATGTTCATTTGAGCCCATACCACTTTCAGCGACTTTTCTGTCGTTGGGCAGGCGTCACCCCCAAGCGGTTTCTGCAAGTATTGACGCTCGAAAGAGCCAAGCAGTTGCTGAGCGAACCGCGGCCATTGCTCGAGATTGCCGACGCGCTGGGCCTGAGCAGCGGCTCGCGCCTTTACGATCATTTTGTCCAACTGGAGGCGCTTTCCCCCGGCGAATTCAAACGGCGCGGGGAGGGCGTGACCATCGAGTACGCGGTGCACGACACGCCTTTTGGCGCGGCCTTTGTCGGCGTGACCCCCAGGGGCATCTGCCAGCTTGGCTTCGTGGATGATGCGGGTGTCGACAAGCACCTGGCCGAATTATCCGTAAAGTGGCCGTGCGCCCGGCTGCGTGAAAGCCACCAGCGGACACGAGCGCTCATTGACACGATATTCAACTGCACAGAGAGACCGGATCGCCCCTTGTCCCTGTATGTTGCCGGCACCAACTTCCAGATCAACGTCTGGAAAGCGCTGTTGCAGATACCGCCGGGAAAAGTCGCGAGCTATTCCCAGGTTGCAGCGGCTGTCGGTCGTCCGCGCACGGCCCGTGCGGTGGGCCTCGCCGTCGGTCAAAACCCTGTTGCCTTTCTAATCCCTTGTCACCGTGTTATCAGGCAGAGCGGGGAACCTGGCGGCTATCACTGGGGCGAAACCAGAAAACACGCCATGCATGCCTGGGAGGCCGCAAGGTACGACGATTCGGGGTCAGACAAATAAGGTGCTGCGGCGGGCGTCACCAGCCGAAGGATAGCGTTGCCAGCACTGTGTCGGAATCAGCACCGGTCGATTCCTGTGTGCGCACGCCAACATACTTGATCTTGATTCCGGACTGGCGATTGATCGGGTAGGCGTAGGTTAGCGCCCAGCCGATATCCTGCATCCGGTCGTTTTTGTCGACATGATCCACGCTGTGTTCACCGCCGTAATCATAGCCAACGCCGGCGCTCAGCCATTGGCCCGGGCTGACGGTGTAGCTCAGATTGCCATAGAGAATGTACAGCGGCTTCTGTTCCAGTTTTTTGCCATTGAAAAAATCGTTGTTATCGGTATAGAGCGCGACTTCAGCAGTGCCTTCCTCCGACCAGTGATTGCGGGTATGAAGGACACCCAACTGGGGCCGGAACACAAAACGGTTCTCGCCGAGATTGATCAGTTTGTCGTCCATGTACTGGCCCGTCGGCAGGCGCACTGCCAGGCCTGCGCCGACGATGGTTTCGACGTTCATCTTCGCCCGGTAGGCCGCAAACTCTTTGCCGCTCAGCGGTGGTGCGCCATAGAGGTTCACAGCCAGTCGCACAAAGCTGTCCGACCAGCCGTTTCTGGCCGTCGATGCCGGGGCACCATTCAGCAATCCCTTCCATTCCGCATTCAGGTGTGCCTGGGTAAGATCGATGCGTGCCGATTTGTCCAACAGCTCAAAAGTACGAATGTATTGTCCTACCCAGGTGTCCATGTCCATCTTTACATTTTCGAGCTGGAGGGTGGGATCGAAGGCGATATCAGCCTCGGTACGCGCGTAGCCCGCGCCGACGTAGTTGGCTCCCGTGGGCAGGTGATTCCATTTTCTCGGTTCAGGCTCCAGGGCCCGGCAGGGGGTCAGCGTCCCGGCAAAGACCAG